>CAMVAN010000026.1 GCA_947165475.1 uncultured Caryophanales bacterium
TTCTTGTCTTTCCAATCATTATCTTTTCGCCTGCGTTTATATAGGTGTAGTTTGTGGATGTTGTAGCTGTTGTATACCTTGGATTTGCACATGTTGTACTACTATCATTGCATGTATATTTATTAACGTATGTTGAATAATTGGTATACCAATCAGATAATGTCACATTCGTTGGATTGTTAATGGTATAAGTGCCATCCCCGTTGTCAGTGATAGAATCTCCAAACACGATTGGTTCATAAGCAGACAATAAGTTACCACTTTGTAGTTGTTTATAATACATTGTTGTATTATTAACTGCTGCAATATAATAAACACTTGTAGCTGTATTTGTTTGGCTCGAACTTCTAAATGTATATTTTCCTACCAAATTAGGATAGTCTGTTGTTGCACTTACTTGGTATGGGTTTACTAATGAATATCGATTAGCAGTTAAAGTACCATAATCAATACTATCAGCATACCAGTATGATGTTCCTAAAGATGTTGATTGTAACATAGGTTGTGTTGTTGTAAAACTTTGACTTGTTGTTCCATTTGTTGAACTGTATGCATAAACATCTCCATACATGTATCCAACATAAGTTGGTGAATTAGAACTTGCATTAAATTGTAATGTTCCAAATTGGGAATAATTTGAATTTGAGTTTAATGGTATTACATAAGCGCTCGTCGTATTGTAATATGACTCTACTAAATATAAGGTTGCGCATGTTCCATCTTCACTTGTTAATTTACAAGTATATTTTCCAACTAGTCCAGGTCCATTGCTCTCATTCCACATAGCTTGTTCTGTTGTACCACTTACTTTAAATGTTTTTGCTGTAGAATCATAAGTATAATCAGTTCCATACCAATAGTTAGAAGCTAAGTTTTGGCTTGTTCTAGATGCATATCCCACATGTGTTCCACGCGTAGATAAACACTGGTTATCTACTGCTTCACCATTATAAATCATCTTTACTCCACCAGTATCGGTTGTTCTTATCATTTGCCAACATTGTCCAGCAAATAATACGTTATTTTTATCTAATATTGCTGTTCCGTTTGTCGCATTTGAACCATAATAGTAATAAATCTTTTGTGTTGATTTTGAAGCATCCATTGAATCTTGATGATTTCCTGTATATTCTTTGGCGTATGTTCCAGTTGCAGCTTCGTTTTGTAGTACTTTGTATAAAGTTGTCTTTTCATGAACTGTCCCATCCATTGATTTGACAATGGACTGTCTAGTCCAAGTAGCTCTTATCGTCACATCATGCCCTGGCATCACAAATACATCATCATTTACTATTGTTATATCTTTTGCTCCATCTTCATCAATTTCCCAACCTTTAAACAAATATCCCTCACAAGATAGTTCATTTGTTTTTTTGGTAACATTTTGATAGATATAATGTTTTTCATTTTCTATACTTGGTAATGTACATCCAGTTGGAGTATTCGTATCATAAAGTACTTCATAGTTATTTTTTAATACTGGGGTATTTGTACTATTCACACTCTTTTCCGTTTCCTCTGGTAACTTATAATTAATAGTTTCTCTTTTGTTGGTTGGATAAAAGCCTTCACTCCCTACATATTGTGGTTTTAATGTAAGATTAATTGTCATCTTAGCATTTCCACCAGTCATATATGAGTTTTCTCCTAAATTCCATGTAATTTTTGGAGTTCCAGAATCATCTTCTAATGTTACCGTTCCCATTGTAACTTTAATATCACTCACCGAACCAATCGTAAAATAGTCATTATGAATATAATCTGTAATGATAAAATCTTCATAAACAATTGGTGAAACAGATGCTTCAAATAAAACATTATTTAAAGTGGATTGGTTTGCCACCCATTGAGAATCTGTTATTTGTTTGATTTCGTCTATGATATCTGTTCCCATTTCATATTGAACACCATTAACCGTCATATAAGGGTACTTATCTTTTAAAACCTCAAAAGTACCAACTTGATTTGGTGTATCTTCATTTGGATATCCATCCGTTAAAAATAATGTAACGACATCTCGATTTGATTCTTTTGTATATCCATTCATAACAACGTCTACGTTTTGAAGTGCAGCATTATAATTTGTACTTCCTGTTGATGTTAAAGATTGAATTTTTTCTATTACTATGTCTTTATCATTTGTAAATGTTTGAAGAACATTTGAAGTACTATCAAATGTAATAATCGCTACTTTATTATGAGAATCACTTAATAAGTACTCTACTAGTTCTATAGAATCACTTTTTACTTTTTCTAACTTATCCCCTGACATTGAGCCTGATATATCAAGTACTAATACAACATCTTTATAATGATCTCCTATTTTCATAATAGAATTTACATCAAAAGTTACTTGTGCTTTGTTTGTTCCTGTCCATTTAGCTGATTTATCAATATGCCAAGAGGCTGGATTATCATAATCATTAGACTGTATTTCTACTTTTTTTACTTCTTCGGTATAGATTCCTAAACCATTTAAAAACTTAGAAATTGTACTCTTTAATATATTCGTTTTCCCTATAGAAAAAATTAGAACAAATAATAAAATAAATGAAAATAAAAGGATTTTTATTTGTTTTGATGAAAGTTTATTTATTGTATTTTTTATTTTAAAAATAGTTTTTCTTTTCTTTCTTATCATCTTTTCACTACCTTATACTCTATTAATATAATTCTATCATTTATTATTATATAGTTCAAGTTGTTATTTCATATTAAAAATTTATAAAAATAGTACTCAAGAATAATATGAGTACTATTTAAATAATTTTTTTATAGATTATATAGGCTGTTATTAAAATGATAATTACTATGATTAGGAATATTAATATTTTTACTCCTAGAGGTAGACTTTTTTCTTTGAAGTCATCACCTAAATCAAAATCTTTATCTGATAAATCCATACTTCTTGTGTAAAAGTCTGGGTCTTTTTCTTTTAGGGCATCTACTTTTTCTTCTTTTCTATCGTTTATTTCTTGTAGTTGAGTTTTACTTAACATAACAGACTTTTCTTCTTTTGTTTCTTCTTTCTTTATCTCTTCTGTAGTTGTTTCTTTCTTTTCTTCTTTTATTTCTTCTGTTTTTGTTTCTTCTTTATCTAGTTCACTGCTTGCACTTACTTTATCTAGCATATTGGTTGCCATTAAATCGCTTAATAAGTCTACACTAGTTGCTTTGTCTATTTCTCCAGCTAATGTTTTAGATGCTATTGTGTCAACTAGTTCTCTTATTTCTTCTTCTTCAGGTGTTAACATTCTCTTTTTCTTTTCTTCTCTATATTTTTCTAAAGCTTCTTTATTTACTCCGGATAAAATATTATAGGCATTATTTTTTAATTTTCTTTTTTCTTCTTTATTATCTTTTTCTACTCTATTTTTTCTAGCAGCTTCTAATACTGAATTGATATCATATACTTTGTTTTCTTTTTTAGGATATAAGTAATTAAAATCATCTAATTCTTTTCTAGTACGAGGAATTGGTTCTACATTTTGATATTTTTTCATCTGTTGATAAGACTCTCTTGTAGTACGAGAAGTTTTATTATTATTATTATTATTATTTATTTCAAATGCATTAGCATTTGTAACATCAGTTATATTTGCATAAATAGTATTATTTGATACATTTTGATATAATTCTTGATTTTTTGATGTTCTACTAAGAGGACTGGTTTCACTCTTATATCGATCCATTCTACTCATACTATTCACCTTCTTATTTTAATTTTAGCATATATACTATTAAAACAAAAGGGGTTAAGTTTTCCTTTACGTAAAGATAATCTTTAATAATTATATATTATTCTTTACCTCTTATTCTTTTTTCGATATAATATTTTTGTAAAGGAGTGAAAGTATGAGAATTAAAGTTAATCAAGAAGCTTGCATTGGCTGTGGAGCTTGTGCATCAATTGCTGAAGGTGTTTTTGAATTTAATGAAGATGGATTATCTGAAGTAGTTTTAAAAGAAATTCCTGAAGATAAATTAGAAGTTACTAAGGAAGCTATGGAAAGTTGTCCAACAGCTGCAATTGTGGAAGATAAAGCTGAAGAAGAATTGGCTCAAGCTGCATAATAAAAAGAACTTTTTAGTTCTTTTTTTGTTTTTCCTTTAATGAATATACTATTTGTACTTCTTTTGGAGTTAATTTTCGATATTCTCCTGATTTTAAATTATCTATTGTAAAGATACCAATTCTTTTTCTAGTTAATTTTTCTACTGGGAATCCTACGGCTTCAAACATTTTTTTGACTTGATGATTGTGTCCTTCGTGAATTGTTATTTCTACTAATGAAGTATTATTTTCTTTATTTATTTTTTTTGCTTTAACTCTAGATGTATGAAATACTTCATTGTCTACTTCTATTCCTTTTTCTAATTTATGAATAGCTTCTCCTGTTATTATTCCCTCTAATTTAGCTAAATATAGTTTATCTATATTATTTTTAGGGTGCATTATGATATTTGCAAATTCTCCATCATTTGTTAGTAAAAGGGCTCCTGTTGTATCATAGTCTAATCTTCCTACTGGATAGATTCTAGCATTTGTATTTATATAGTCTAGTACTGTTTTTCTTCCTTTTTCATCATTTGTTGAAGTAATTACTCCTCTTGGTTTATTTAATAAATAATATTCTTTTGCTTCTTTTTCTAATATTTTATTATCAATTTCTATTTCATCGCTTGAATTTACTTTTGTACCTAATTCTGTTACTATTTTACCATTTACTTTTACTTTTCCTTGTTTTATATATTCTTCAGCTTTTCTTCTTGATGAGAATCCTGATTGAGCTATTACTTTTTGTAATCTTTCCATATTGATCTCCTTTTTTTCTTCGTAGGTATTATAACATACATTTTTATTTTTCGGAAACCTTTTTTTCTAGACTCATACATTATATTAAAGGAGGTATTTATGTACACAAATAATCCGAATATGATGGAATCTTTCTATCCAAATCCTTCTATTTCTACTTATAATAATGGAGATGAAAGATTTTTTTGGGCACCTTTTGTAGTTGGCGGTCTTGCTGGTACTGCATTAGGCTATGGTCTTGCGAACAATAATCAAATTAATAATCAACCATTTTATCCAATGATCCCAGTACCTTATTATTCTTATCCTATGTACCCTACTTATTCCAGCAATAATTACTATTACTAATTATTTTATTTTGTTTATATCTTGGAAGAGTCATTGTTATTCTTGTACCTATATTTTTTCTAGATTTTATTTTAAAAACTCCTTGATGAAGAATAATGATATCTTTACAAAATGGAAGTCCTATACCACTTCCATTTTCTTTTGTCGTATAATTATCTTTTGTACAATTATTAAGTTCTATTTTACTCATTCCAATTCCATTATCAGTTAATATTATATCTATTTTATGATAGTATACTTTTATCTTTATAACTACCAATAAATTATCTTTTGGTTTTGCTTCATAAGCATTTTTTAAGATATTTATCAGTACTTGTTTTAGTTTAAGCTTATCTCCTAATATATATACTTTATTTGTTTTTAATAAAATTATTTTAGAATGATGATTTTTAAATAATGAGTTAAGTGAAGTAATTATTTCTTCTAGAAATTCATTGCATTCTATTTTTTCTAGATTTAGTTTATTACTTGCTGAATAGTTTTTTATAATTGTTAGAGTCTTATTCATTTCATTTCTTATTATTTCATAATATTTTTCTTTAACTACTTTGCTACTATTTGGAATCATTTGTAAATAACCATTACATATTGTTAATGGATTTTTTACTTCATGAATAAACTGATGGAATAATCTATTATCCATATCTTTTTTAAACATTTTCGTCACCTTTATTATCATAATACTATTATTTATCGATATTTGTCGAAAAAAAAATGAAATTAATTATTTAATTTCATCAATGTATTTTTTTAATTGTTTAGAGTCTGGTCCTAATATTATTTTTAATTGATTATCTATTTCTACAATACCTTTTGCTCCAAGTTTTTGTATTTTTTCTTTGTTTGCTTTGGAAATATCCTTTAAGGTTACTTTAAATCTAGACATATTACTTTCTGTATCTATAATATTATCTTTTCCTCCTAGTAGTTCTACTAGTTTATTAAAATCTAGTCCAGCATCCTTTTTTGTTGCTTTTAAGATTGCTAATAAAATGATTAATAGTACTACTCCTATTATAATATATTCTACTATTTTCATAAAATCACCAGTATTATTATATAATATATTCTAAAAAAATAAAAGTATTATTCTTTTATTATCTCCATTAATAGCTTATTTTCTTTTTCTGATATATCATTTTGCGTTATAATTACATCTTTTTTATTTTTTAAAATGTCTTTTATTATTTTTTTGTAATCTTTTTTATATTTTTTGTTATAACTTTTTACTTTAATTGGGTCACAAGGAGATTTAATACATATTATTTGTTCTTTTTTCTCTACTAAGATATAAGTATTTTTAGGAATGATATCATAAACATAATTATTTTTATAATAATGAATTACTTTTTTATTCTTTAACTCTTTATTACTATAAAAAGTTGTTATAACTAAGGCTATTAAAAATATAAAAAATGTACTTAGAATTGATTTTTTCATTTAACTCACTTCTTTATTATTTAATTGATTGATTCTTTTTATAAAGTCTTTACTTTTTATATATAATCCCGTATATCTTTCATAATAATCATCTAGAAACTGATTAATTTCTTTTGATACTTCTTTTTTTATATTTAATTTTTTGATACTTTTAATATCTACATAATAATACATTCTTATTGTTTTTATGGTTTCTTCTAATACTATTGGAGCATTTTGATAGCAAGATCTACATAAATATCCTCCTCGATAACTTGAAATTGTTACAATATCGGTATTATTCCCACATTCTAGACAACCATCTAGGCTTGGGGATACTCCTAAAAAGTCTAGTAATTTTAATTCAAATATGTTGGACAATGGCATTGGATCTAATCCTTCATCTAGTTTTATGAGAGTATATTTTAATAAATCATAAATATTTTCATCTTCTGTCTGTCTTATTACTTGATAAGTTAAATCTAATATCATTGATGCATAGGATATTTTTTCTAAATCCATTATGGTTTTTGAAAATGAATTTATAATATCAATCCCAATTAAAGTAGATAGTCCATTTGGTCTATAATAGATATGTATAGTTCCTAGTAATAGTTTTCTACTTACTCCTCTTAATTTACTTTTAACATTTCTACATCCTTTTGATAATACTCCTATTAGTCCATGCTCTTTTGTTAGAACATTTAATATTTTACTAGACTCACTATAATTTGTTTCACTAAGTATTATTCCTTCTAAACTTTCAATTTTCATCTTGAATCACTCTATCTATTTATTTTTTATTTTTTGCATTAGATTATAATATTTAATATCTCCTGTTTTTACAAATAATTTCCATAATAAATCTTTGCTCATTATATCACCTCTACTAATATAATGATGATTTTTTTTGAAAATTATTCCTCTTCTTTTAATCCTAGTTCTAGGAAGTATTTTTCTTCTTCTCTCCAATTCTTAATAGTTTTAACATAAGTTTCTAGAAATACTTTTTTTCCCAAGAAATTTTCCATATCTTTTCTTGCTCGAATTCCTATTTCTTTTAGTTTAGTTCCTTTTTTACCTATAACCATTTTCTTTATATTTTCCCTATCTACTACTATTACTACTTGTATGTGCACTAAATCTTTTTTTTCTTCATATTCTTCTACATAACAAGTAATACTATGTGGTATTTCATCATAAGTTAATTCTAAAGCTTTTTCTCTAACAAACTCTGCCATTATAAAGCGAGTTGTTACATTGGTTAGTTCTTCTTCACTATATATAGCTTCGCTTTCTTCTAAATTTTGTTTAATGCATTTTATTAATACTTCTATATTATCCTGTTTGCTGGCTGAAATTGGTATTATTTCTTTAAAATCATATTTTTCTTTTATTTTGTCTATTTCTAATAATAATTTTTCTTTATTTTTTACAAGATCTATTTTATTTAATAAAAGAAATATTGGAATATTTTTATCTTTTATTTTATCTAATATAAATTGGTCTCCTTTACCAAAACCTTTTTCACTATCAATTAAGAATAAAATAATATCAGCATCCACTGTCTTCTGATATGCTTTATTATTCATATAAGCACCAAGCTTATCTTTAGCTTTATGAACACCTGGTGTATCAATAAATATTATTTGGGACTCATCGTCATTATATATTCCTTGTATGATGTTTCTTGTTGTTCCAGATACACTTGATGTAATTGCTAACTTCATTCCAAGTATAGAATTTAATAAAGTACTTTTTCCAACATTTGGACGACCTACAATACTAACAAATCCACATTTCATAGTAAATCTTCCTCTTCAAATGGATATGGGCATAATTCAGATACTGTAAATTCTTTATACTCTCCTCTCGTGTTGTAGCACCTAATTATACTATCTTTATCCATTAATTCTGATATTAATTGACGGCAAACAAAACATGGAGTTCCAATTCTTTTTGATGAGGTCATTACATTTATTTCCTTAAAGTCTCCTTTAGTATAGCCATTACTAATTGCTTGAAACAAAGCATTTCTTTCTGCACAAGTTCCTGCTCTTGTTGATGCATCTTCTACATTTACTCCATAAAAAGTTTTTCCATCTTTGGTTATTAGGCTAGCTGATACTGGAAAGTGAGATATTGGTACGTAACTATTTTTATGTAATTCTAATAGTTTTTCTTTCATCTTATCCTCCTATATATGTAATAATCTTTGGTATGAAAATAACAAGACCAATTATTGCTGAAATAATTGCCATCATTAGTACTCCAGCACTTGCTGTATCTTTGGCAGCTTTTGCTAATGGATGAATTTTTGGACTAGCTAGGTCAACTACATATTCTATTGCTGTATTAAAGAACTCTGCCATTAAAACTAAGCCAATTAGTACGAGACATACTAACCACTCTAAATAACTAATTTTTAAAAAGAATCCAAATATTATTACTAATATTGCTATAAAAGTATGTATTTTTAAGTTTTGCTCTCCTTTATACGACTGTATAATTCCTTCTTTAGCATATTTAAAGCTATTAACTAGTCTTTTATTGTCTATTTTTAATTTTTTCTTTACTTTTTTTCTAATTTTCTCTTCGGATACCATATTCTTCTAATACCTCCTCTTGTTTTTGAAACATAATTTTTTCTTCTTCTTTAGTTTGATGATCATATCCTAGTAAATGATAAAAACCATGAACTGCTAAAAAGCATAGTTCTCTTAATAGGGAATGTTGATATTCCTGGCTTTGTTCTCTAGCTTTATCAATTGATATATAAATATCTCCTAATATTCTTTCTTCATTTGGTATAATAATTGAATTTTCATCTTCTAAGGCAAATGTTATAACATCAGTTGGTCTATCTATATTTCTATATTTTTTATTTAATTCATGTATGTAGTTATTATCAACTATTATTAAATTAAAATATGTATTTTCTAATTTTTCTTTTTCTAAGGCTTTTTCTAATACTTTTTCAACTGTTTCTAATTCTTTTATTTCTTCTTCTACCTCTTTAAATATTTCTATTTTATTCATACTGCCTCCTAAATCATTATTAATACTAAGAATGTTATTAATCCGCATAATAAAAATATGGAAAAAAAATTCAAAAACCAATCTTTTCTACAAAATGATGGTAATTTTGTTGATATGATTCTTAATACTGTATATACATAATATCCTAATATTCCTCCTAGTAGATTTAATATAATGTCATCAACGTCAAAAACTCTACCAATTATTAATTGGGTAACTTCTATTGATACTGATGCTATTAAGGTTAAAAAAAAAGGTAAATGTATTTTTTCTGATTTTAAATAGTAACTGGTAAAAAATCCAAATGGTAAAAACATAATCATATTTCCTAATACATTTTTAATAAATAATCGACTCATGTTATTATATCTTAATATTTCTTTTAGTGGAATAAAATTATTACTTGCCCATGATGTATCATCTTGAAAGGTCACTACTTGGAAAAGACATAGGATATAGATTCCAAAAATAAGCATAGAAACTTCTTTATAAACAACTATTTTTTCTTTATTTTTAATTAAATAACAAAGACGAAATGTTACCATGATAATCATTGAAATAAAAACCATTGGCCAAGTAAATAATATTACACTTTGTAATGTGTTAGAAAGTGGTTTTAACATGATCTCACTCCTTTTTATTATTTAGTTCGTTTATATCTATTTTACTTATATCTTGATATCCGGTTATATTTTCTTTCGTTCTTACGAAAACATCTATTATTATTTTACTATTTTTTTCTTCTTTTTTCAAAACTTTTTTCGATAATACTTCCTCTTCTACTTTCAATTTTTTATTTATTTCTTTTTCAGCATATTTTAATGCTTTTTTTTCTAATTCTATTTTTGTATACTTTTTTGTTACTTGGGTTGTTTTTCTATTAATATTTATACTTAGTTTGATTGGGATAATACTATCTCTTAATATATTATACTCATTTTTTTGATATGTCTTAAATTTTACATTATTAAAAATAATACTTTTTCCAATTTTGAAATATAGATTTATTGCCTTTTCTATTTCATTTTTAATTATTATTTTCTCTTTTGGAATGGATACTTTTACTTTGTACCACACTTCTCCATATATTTCTCCTATAGAGCACTTTTTTTCAACAATCTCTTCTTTATTGTGAATAAATCCACTTATTATTATTTCTCCTTTTTCTACATAATCAAGTTTTTTCTTCACTATTTCTCCACTTGATGCTTTTATTTCTAATATCATTGCATTTTTTTTAGCGATAATATTTCTTGGTAGGCATTTTTTTTCTTCTTTATTTTTCTTTCTTTGTTCTACTTTTACTATGTACTTTGTCCCAATCTCTTCTATTTCTATCCAATCAAGATAATCTTTTTCTTTCTCTAAAATTTTTTCTTTTATTTTTTGTTTTTGTTGAAAAGATACTTTTCTTTTATACTTTTCTATTCCATATTTTTTTAAATCACTCTTTACTATTTTTATAATATTCGGATTAGAATGTTCTACTTCTATAAAAAATATTCTATTAGATAGTTCATTAATATAGATAATACAGAGTACAATTATTAAAATAAAGGAACAATACTGTTTAAAAAAATGTTTTATTTTACTATAACCATAGTAATCTATTATTTCTATTTTATAGATTGTTTTAATCTTAATTACTTTTTCATAGTCTTTTTGATCGATTATTATTTCTAAAAAATGATTATTAATTTTTATATTATAAAGATTAATGTTTTCTCTTATTAGTTCTTTTAAATAAGTATTTGGGTTTTTACCTGTTACTTTTAATTTAATTTTATTATTCATAGGAAACCTCAATTTTATAAATTTTTCCTGTTATTAACATTTCTTGATTTAATATTTTTTTTAGTATTAATCCTTCTCCTTCTATCTTTATTTTTTGATTTTTACTTTGAAATGATATTCTATCTTCTTCTAATATAAGTATTCTTTTATAATTTATTACATGAATTGTATTTTCATATACTGTAAAGCGAAATGTATTATCATTTATATAGTTAGTTAATCTATCTAACATAGTATCACCTAACTATATATATGATTTTTATGAAAAGAAAAAAACTATTTTTCAAATAGCTTTTTATTGTAATCTTTCTTTTATTATAGATGAGACTTCTTTCATGTCTGTTTTTCCTTTTAATTTTGCTTGAGCTTCTTTCATTACTTTTCCCATATCTTTGCTGCTTTCTGGTTTTACTTCATCCATTATTTCATCTATTATTTTTATAACTTCTTCCATTGATAATTGTTCTGGTAAGTAGTTCTCTAATACTTTTATTTCTTCTTCTGTTTTTTCTATTAAATCTTTTCTATTACCTTTTTCAAACTCAGTTATAGAGTCTTTTCTCATCTTTATTTGTTTAGTTACTACATCTATTAATAAATCATCATTAATTTCTTTTTTATGATCTATCTGTTCTTGTTTTAAAGCAGCTTTTACCATTCTAATTACGGTTAATCTGTCTTTTTCTTTATTTTTCATTGCATCAATCATATCTTTTTCTAATTTTTCTATCATAATATCACTCCCAACAACCTAATTATAATGTATATTATATTATAATACAAGAGAAAAAGTTTATACAATTTACTATATTAATTGTTGTTTTTTTGTTTTGTTAGTTTTTTTACTTGAGTACTTTCTTTATATCTTTCAATTATATTCTCCATTTGAATAATAGTTAATCCTCCTCTCTCTTCAGAAGTTTCAATCTCATAATGTATTTTTTTCATAATAGAAAAAAGTTCTTTATTTTTTCCTTCTGGATTTATTTGCTTAGCCATATAATACAATTTATCTGGATGACTTGTTTTTAATTCTTCTTGGGATATCATATGAAAAACATTATCATTAAAAGATTTTCCACATCGACTATATCCTTTATTATATTTCATTCTGATAATTCTATTATTAATATAAATATAATATAATTTGGCTGATGAAAATAAAAATCTGTTATTTCTATAAAAATCTTCTTCTATCAAATACCTATTTGTTAGTCCACAATGAACACATTCTACTAGACTAGGATCCTGTTCATAATCGGAAGAGTGAAATCCACTATATCTTTCTCCCTCTTTTAATTTTACAAATAAATGTTTACATTTTAACATTTTTTCTTCTGCTTTTCGAACTTGTATATATAAACTTGTTTTAGATATTTCTTCATCAATTTTCTGACCTCTTTTTTCTAGTTTTGAAATTGCTTCATTATTATCTTTTTTTAATTTCTCTAGTATTTCCATATAATCTGTATCAGTATAATAATAATTGTTTTTTCCTTCTAATAAGTGACCATATGCTCCTTCGTATGTGTTCCCATTAATATCTTTTCCTATATATATTATCTCTGAATTATCCCCATCTAGGTTCTTACACTCGACAATTTTTACACAAGTAAAATATGAATATGTATCTCCTTTATCATTCTTCCAATTCCAAAATACAAGTGCTGAATCTCCAATATTTAAATTTTTTTTCATTTTCTCCTCCTTATAGTTTCATTATAAAGGAGTTTATATAATTATATATTTTACTTTACTCTACTATTGGTAGAACTTTCAAAAAAAGACTCTTAACTGAGTCTTTCTCTTTTATTATTATAATACATAATTATTACTAAAGAACTTATTATAATTATGAAATTTTTACTAGTCTGTGGATTATTCAATTCTTCTTTCTTATTTAAAACTATTTCAAAATTATTTTTTGCTTTATCTATTTTTACTGGTACTTCATTAGTCTTTGATAATTCTTGTACATAATAATTGCTCTCATCGTTTGGTATACTTATATTTGGATTTTCATCTCCTTTTGATGAGTAAACATCATATAAATAGAGTGTTTTTCCGACCACTTCTTTCGTTTTTGGTATAGTTTCATCATTTATGCTTATATAGCATTCATTAATATTATTAAAAGGTTTATGGCAAAAAAAATAGTGTGCTATACACACTATTTTAATAATCCTTATTTCTATTTCTATTTGCTCTATCTCTTTTTCTAGAATTTTTGATTCCTTCTTTTTTAGCTGCTCTTCTTCTTACTCCTGGTTTATCGTAAGCTTCTCTTTTTTTCCACTCAGTAGGGATACCATCTTTTGCGACCTTTTGCTTAAATCGTCTTAGAGCTTGATCAAGATTGCCTTTTACAGGTACTTTTGTTGCCATCTGTTTCCCTCCCTTCGCTTCAACTAAAATGAATTATATCAAAAAAATATTGATTTTTCAACCTTTTTATAATTTTTTTGCCAAAAATCAACAAAAAAATTAATTTTCTAACAATTTTTTTGCTATTTTTTATTTTTTGAATCTTTTTTATTATAAAATTCTTCTAAATATTTTATATAGTCATCATCAAATTCGTAAGGTTTTCTTTCTCTAGGTTTTACTATTCTATTTTCAGATAACATGTTAGATAATTCTTTTTTCTTTTGATTTAAATTCATTTTCGGAAATCCTCTTGAAGGATATAGGGAACTGTCTATGTTTCTATTTGATAAAGCTTTAATTGCTGCAATTATTTTTTTGGTATCAACTCTATTAACTTCTTCCATTATCGTTTTGCTTGCATATATTTGACCAAATGACATATATTTTTTTGCGCATAAATTCCCTAGAAATCTAAGCATATTCATTAAATCTTTATACGCCTGAATTATAGTAATTTACCATGACATCTTTTAGATAACTACTTACTATTCTTGTAGAAGGGTAACGTTTCCAATCATAAATATATTTAAAATTTGGATATTTGCTATTTAAAAAATCATCAAAACTCATACCAATACCTCTACTATTATTTTCTTTTTTATATCATTTTATTATTCTATTTTACAAAGAAGTATAAATTACGTATAAACTTTCCTAAGTAAAATCCTAAGTTATATATACATTTTAATATAATTGGTAAAAATAATATGATAATGACTATTAAAATTATTATTAATACTATTTTTATTAGTCTAGTGGACATAAATTATTTTCACTGATTCTTCTAATACCAGATCCTAATTGGTAACCCGCATCCTTTAATACTTTTATCACATTTACAACAGCATTAATTACTGGACCACTTACTGATAAATTTCCACCTGATATTATGTTTAAATCTTCTTCTTTAATTTCCTTCATTGTAACATTTTTGCGGATTTGTTATTCCTTCTATTATTCCACTTATAAATATAACAATTGCCGCAATAGCAATTCCAGTCCAAACAGAAATTGCTCCTCCTTTAATATTTTCTAATTCTATTTCATCTATTTTACGTATGGTTATCACCTTCTTTTAATTTTTGTAATAGTTTTATCATACTTATTTTTTTATCTTCTATACTAATATTAATACTATCATTTGCTTTCAGTGAGTTTGATATTTTTGCAGATATTATTAATTCATAATAATTCTTGTTGCTTTTCTTTAAAATTTTACCTTTATCTTCTTCTATTTTATATGTTATGTATTTATCCTCTAAATATATTTTTTTATTATCATATAATAGTTTTCTTTCTTTTTTATCTACTATAACTAATAATAAATCTTTTTTTATAACGATACCTGTTATTTTTTTGTAGGTAAATTGATAAGTCTTTATGCAAAATAGTAAAATAATTATTTCTAATACTATATTCATTATAAATATAAATGATATCAGTTTTTTTCCTTCATATTTTTTTTGTCTCATTTATCCTTCCATTTTCCAATTTTAATACTCTATCAAATATTTTTTTATTATTGAAACGATGAGATATTACGATAATTGTTTTATCTTTTAAGTAATCAAAAATACTAGTTAATATTTTCTTTTCTCTATTAATATCGATTCCTGCCAAAGCTTCATCAAAAATATAAATACTACTCTTTCTTATTATACTTCTGGCTAATATTATTCTTTGTCTTTCACCATTACTATAATTAAAGCCATTTTCTTCTACTAATGAATTATATTTAATATGATTGTTTTTAACAATATCATCTAATAAAGATATTTTACATACTTTTTCAAAATCTTCTTCATCATAGTTTTTATACATTAAAATATTATTTTTTATTGTATCTGTAAATAAGTACTCATTTCCTGTTACATAAGTAATATTAGTGCGAATATTTTCTAAGTGATAATGATTTATATCAATATTATCTATTCTAATATTACCATAATCTATTTCTATATAACGAAGTAACATCTTTACTAGAGTTGATTTTCCACTACCGCTTGCACCACTTAATAATATTTTTTCTCCTTGATTTATTTCCAAATTAAGATTTTTAAATATAATTTTATTGCCTATTTTGTAATTTAAACTCTTTATTTCTATTTTTCCTTGTAAATTATATTTTAAATAATAATAATTACCAATAAATTTATCAGTATGAATCATAAATAATTCTTCTATTCTATCTTTTGACACTTTATATGAATTATAATTTTCTATTATTGATATTATATTATAAAATGTCATTTTTAAATAATTAAAAAATGTTTGATATAAAATTATATTATTTAAAGATATTTTTCTTTTTATAACCAAGTAGCTACCATATCCGTATAAAATTGTATTTGATAAATCATTTAAATTGTTTTTTATAAAATTATTCCATTGTAGAAGGAAATTATAATTATAGATTTCTTCTATAAATCGTGAGTATTTTATTTTAAATTTATCAAACATTCTTTTTTCTAAATGACTTCCTTTTATTGTATCTACATTACTGGTGGCTTGAATTATATATGAATCAATTGTATCTTGTTTAGACCTTATTCTTTTTAATCTTCTTTTTTTATATTTACTTGTTGATAATTCATAAATTGAAAGAAATATTAATATAATGAATAAATATTTGGTAATAGAATTATTATACTTATTTAATATTATTGTAAATACTAATAAATTTATAAAATCCATTATTCCTACAAAAAGATTACTAATAAAAGAGCGTATAATATTTAAATCTTGGAATCTTGATATAACTTCTCCAGTAGTCCTATTTTTATAATATAAATATGGAAGTAAGAGTATTTGATTATATGTCTTTGTAGTTGTTTCATAATCTAATAGAGAGTTCCATTTGTTAATTAATATATTTCTCATAAATATATTAATATTTTTAAAGAGATATATCCAAATAAGAATTTTTGTAATCCATATAATATTCTTTGATATTTGGAAGTTTATGGAGTATTCTAATATGTATTTAAAATGAAATGAAGAAACTATATTTAATAATAATGATATGAAACTTAATAGTATAATTTGAAAAAATATTATTTTATTTGATAGGATTACTTTTTTTATATTTTGGATTAATATTTTCTTCTTTGTAATTTTTGGTATTTTTTTTATTGGAGTTAAAAATAAGTAATTAGATGTTGCTAATAATTTAAACTCTGAAAAGGATAGAGTTTGTTTTCCTTTTGCTGGATCCATTATTGTTACTTGTTTTTTTTCTTTATTTATTTGATATAATGCAACAAAATGTTTATAATTTTTATTGATTATGAAATGAGTAATACAGGGTAAGTTATTTACGTCTATTTCTTCTATTTTGCCTGTTAACCCAATTGCATCAAATCCAATTTTTTTTGCTGCTTCCATCAAATTAAATAAGGATACTCCATCTTTTGTAGTATATGTTATTTCTCTTAAATATTCTTTTGATACATCTCCCCCATAATATCGAATTATTGATAAAAGACAACATATTCCACAATCTTTTATACCATCTTGAAGGACTACTTTCACACTTTTTCTCTCACCTCCTATTGTATTATTATCTTTTTTTTTATTTTTTTCCAAAAAAAAGAAGAGTTTTTTACTCTTCTGGGGATAAATACAAAAGTACTTAACCAAACGCGTGATAATTGATAAGACTTTCGAAAAAATATTTTTTTTCCTTTTCATTCATCCCATTTTCATGTTAGCACATTTTTCGAAAAGAAACAATATTTGTTTTTAAATCTATTATTTTTTTACATAAGTATACATACTACTATTTCTTTTCACCGAATCGATTGAATGGAAAGATAATTAGTGATGTTTTCCCTATAATTCTATCTTTTTTAAATGATCCAAAATGTCTACTATCAAGAGAATTCGTTCTATTATCTCCTAATACAAAGTATGAGTTTTTCTTTACCTTTACTTTAAAGTCTTCTGTTACTTGACTACCATAATTTTC
>CAMVAN010000027.1 GCA_947165475.1 uncultured Caryophanales bacterium
AACTAATTATACTAGAATAGATGAAAAGAAGTAGTAAAACAAAACTACTTCTTTTTTATGCTGTTAATAAATTAATTAAAGATTCATAACTATCAACCACATCGTATTTAACTTCATCATTACTTATACATTTAAAATGTTTTTTTGCACATTCAATTTTAGCTTTTTCTACATCTCTTAATTCTAAAGAATCCATACTACCCTTTGTCTCAGCTATAAAATAAATATATTTGAATGATGGATTATCAAATACAATAGCCCAGTCTGGATTATAATTCCCAACAGGAGTTGGTATTTTAAATCCATTAGGTAATTTAGCATATACTGTTACCTCACCAGACTCTAGTTTCCTAGCAAATTCTCTTTCATTTTTAGAATCAGTTACTAAGAAATCATAGATATGTTTTTTTACATCAATAGCATTTTCACCTAATTCTCCACGAACATTATTAATAGTAAATATATCATTATCGAATTTATTTTCTGTTTTGTGATATGTTATACCATCAATAATTGTTGTAGCTTTCTCTTGATTAATTAAATTACATACTTTTCTAATAAATTCTTCAGGATTATACTTAAAATAATTAAATTTTTCTGGTGCCATTTTTGTTAATATATCAATAACTGTTTTTCTTGTTAAACCAGTATCTTTAGTAATTTCACCAATCAAATCATATTCAACCATTGAAGGAGAAAAATCTTCAACAGTTTCAGTTTTAGTTTTAGCTTCAGTCATTGAATTTCCACTATTAACTGATATAGAAGTCATTCTATCTTTTTGTTCACCTTCAGTAATCTTAACTTGCATTTTTGCAATATTAAGTTTCCCATTAATAGCTTGAACAGATTTATCAATTAACTCTTCTGTATCAAAATCTACTTCATATATTGTTTTAATATTGATTTTATTCCATAAGTCTTGAAATTCCTTTTTCATAAAGTTTGCATTCGGAATTAAACTTTTAATATTTTCTCTTCTTTCATCACTAATAAGTTTTGTATTATTGGTAGAATATAATCTTTTCATTAATTGACCAACTTGTTCTTCAAATCCGACAAGTTCTGGCATTACTTCCAATTTACCATTTTCCATATCTTCTACAAATTTATCAGTAATTTTATAATTATCTTTTTGATTTACATATCCATTCATTACATTAAATATTAATAAATCTTGGAAATGTTCTGGAGTAAATTCGTAATGTTCACCAGCTTCATTAGTTAATATCTTACCAACAAATGATTCTTGAGTAAAATTTTTAGGTCTTTCAGAAAGACTTTCAGAAATTTCTGTTTGTAATGCTTTTGCAAAACTATCATAAGATTCACTTGCAACAACTGTTAATGTATTAATAGAATGAAAATTATTTTCTAATACACTATAATCCATTCTGTCACCATCATTATTAACACAAATACGAAGACCACGACCAATTTCTTGTCTTTTACTTATCTCAGAATTACTATGTTTTAATGTACATATTTGAAAAATATTTGGATTATCCCAACCTTCTCTTAATGCTGAGTGTGAAAAGATAAATCTAACTGGTTCTTCTAATGATAATAATCGTTCTTTATCTTTCATTATCAAGTCATAAGCATCCTCATCAAAACTCAAATATTCTTTTTTATCATTAATACTAGGATCAACTACTTGTCCTTTCTTATCTATTGAAAAATAACCTGCATGAATTTTGCCTGTATCAAACGAATCTAAATACTTTACATAATCTTCATTAAATAAAGTTCTATAATCAATTAATGCTTTATTGTATTCTTCTTCAAAAATTTGTGCATATTCCCCTTTTAATGCAGAACCTTCTTCATAATATTTATATTTTGCTACTTCATCAATAAAGAATAAAGATAATACTTTAATCCCTAATTTATGAAGTTCTTTTTCTTTTTCAAAATGTGATCTTATAGTTTCTCTAATCTGAATTCTGATAATATGTGATTCATCAACATCTCCTACAGCTTGACCAACTTGTATTTCTTCTCCATTTGTAAAGAAAACTTTATCATATTGATCATATCTACCATCTATTTCACTTACAATATATCCTTTATATTGTTGTAATTCTCCAGATTTAGTATACAAATCATCTCCAGCTTTAATCTTCATTAATTTTCTTGAAACTCCAGATGAAGATTTAACTTCAATTTCCATGATAGCTTCTGGATCATGTTTTTGGCTGATATTAACACTATCTAAGAATAAATAAGTGTCTTCAGATTTATTATGTAATATTTCTATACCCTTAACATTAATTTTTTTAACCAATTTTTGATTATAAGCATCAATAGCATCTAATCTATAAATTTTATTATATTCTTTTCCTTTTTTATGAGTTGCTGAATATCGCACTTTAAATAAAGGTTTAAATTCATTAAAAAGTTCCTCTGTTTTATCGCCAAACTTTTGTGGCTCATCAATTATTAATATTGGATGAACAGACTTAATCACATCAATTGGTCTTCTTGATTGTAATTCATCTAATTCTTCATATATTCTTCTATTTGCAGTACCTTTTGCATTAAATGCTTGATAATTAATAATCATTACTTGTATTGAATCATCAGACGCGAATGTATTTATATTAGCAATATTCGAACTATTAGAAGAGTTATAAACAAAATATCTTATTTTTTTATGATATAATTCTTGAAAATAATCTTGTGTAATGTCAAAAGACTTTTGAACACCCTCACGAATTGCAATCGATGGAACCATTACGATAAACTTACTCCATCCATATTCTTTATTAAGTTCATACATTGATTTAATATAAGTAAATGTTTTACCAGTACCCGTTTCCATTTCTATCGAGAACTCATCTAAAGGTTGATTGTCTGAATAATTTATATCATTCGATCTTTGAATATCTCTTATATTCTTAATTCTCTCCGATTCAGTAAGTGTAATTGAATGGTTTCCAAAAGATAATATTTCAACTTCTTCTTCGTGTTCAAACAAGCCTGTATCAACAGTATGCTTATATTTTACAAGTAAATCTTTCTTATATCCTTTTTCTTGTCCTGCAAAACAATTTACTAGTGCTTTAACAGCATCATCTTGATATGACTGATGTTTAAATTTTAATTTCATTAATTACACCTCCTTTATATTATACTTACCTCCGTATCAGGAGATAATTTTTTTATTCTCTCTTCTAAATTAATTTTATCTTTATCAGTTTTAAATGAAACATCTTTAAAAACAGCTTTTATTGGATTGCATTTGCATATTTCATCTATAATTTTTATGTCGATACTATCATCAAAACATGCTACTAGTGAATTACCATCAACATATAAAACTTTATTATTCAAAATTTTCTTTTCTTCTACTTTTAAATCTAAAGTCAAACCTAAATCAAGTATTACCTGAGCTAATAAATCTTCGGCAGTTCTATCTTCTTTTATATTTGATAAGTATTCCATAAGATTCATTTGACCAATATCACTTGGTTTATAGTAAACATCTTTCATATTAGATGAATCAATTTTAAAAACTCTAAATCCATAATCTATATCTTTTCCAGTTTTTTCTTTGATTAGTTTTCCTGCTCTTCTAATTCTTTCTTCACCTATATCACAAATTGTTTTAAATCCCATTTTGTATGCCTTTGAATTTTCTTTACACTCTTCAGGCAATTGAACAAGTATATATTTTCTATTTCCATTATCTTCAGAATTTAAACTCATTACTGCTTGTGCAGTAGTAGCACTTCCACTAAAGAAATCTAGTATAATGTCATTTTTTCCTAATTTATTATTTATTTCTAATCCTAAGAAATATTTAATAAAATCAACAGGTTTTGTATAATCAAATATAACTTCTCCAAATAATTCTCTTATATCATTAGTACCATTTTGAGTATAAACATCTGTAAAGAATGTTGTAGGTTTTCCTCTTCTTTCTCTGCCGTCCTCATCAATCAAATATTTTTTTGATCTTATTTTATATGTTCCATCAGATTGTTTATTAAATACTACCTCATTATTAGCTATTGCTTTCATCATTCTATCTTTTGACCAAACCCATTGTTTATTTGGCCATATTTCTTGCCCATCATATTCAATTGGATAAACTAATGAAGGTCTATCATCAAATGTTGACACAGCTAAAGGCTGTGTAACATATCCTCCTCTTGATTCAAACTTTTCATCTTTATTTTTGTTATAATTATCTCTCTCTTCTTGTGAAAGTGTTCTAGTTATATTTTGTAATTGCTTTTTTGAATAGCAAAGAACATATTCATGTACACCTATGAATCCTGCTGTTAAAGCACCAGATCCAAATTTATTTTTCCATATGATTTCACTATTAAAATTTGCTTCTCCAAATATTTCATCACATATTTTTCTTAAATTAGAATTTTCCCTTTCATCAATTGAAATATATATAACACCATCATCACTCAACAAATTTCTAGCTAATTTTAATCTCGAATACATCATTGAAAGCCAATCACTATGAAATCTACCGTTTGATTGATTGTTAGAAATCAATCTGAAACCATTTTCATCAATTTGACCTGATTCAATCAATTCTTCATCTATATTTTTTTCGTAAGAGTCATCATATATAAAATCATTACCTGTATTATATGGAGGATCGATATATATAATTTTAATCTTATTAAGATACGACTCCTGAAGTAATTTCAATGCATCTAAATTATCTCCTTCAATATAAACATTACCAGTTTGATTATAATCTAAAGATTTTGATATTATAGGTCTCAATGTTTTATTTATTGTACTATTTGCATTAAGAATAGCTTCTTTTTTCCCAGGCCAATTTAATTCAAATTTTTCTTTTGTATTTAAACAATTAGAATCACCTAATTCCAATTTTAATGCTTCAAAATCTATTTTCTTTTCACCATTTTCTTCTCTAATTACATTTGGAAATAACTCTGCTATATTTTTAATGTTACTATCTATCGAATCTTTACTAATCATATCAAGTTTATTCATTATTTTTCCTCCTTAATATCAATATTATTTTCACTCATAATTAAAAGTTGTGATGTCATTGATTGTTGTAATGCCAATGGCAACGGATTTAAACTACTTTTCACAACAAAATTAGTAAGTATTGATTTATCTATTTTAATAATTTTTGTTATTTTATAGTACATAGAAGGATAATTATTCTTTTTAAATAATTCTTCTTTATAATAATCTGGATACCCATTATTCGGTGTTTCAAAAATAATATCTTCTACAATACATAAGTATGCTTCATTTTTTGATTTAAGTATTATCTTAGGTATATTTGAAGACATTAAGCTTTTTAAATGAGAAGTTGATGTTTTTTTGCCTACCTTACCAAAATAACAATAGCCTAATTTATCAATTATTTTTTTATGTTCTAAAATAGTATCATAACCAAACATATTTGAATATCTAATCAAGACTAATTCTTCATTTTCAAATATTTTCATAATCTTCCTCCTTCTATGAATACTTATCAATTATCTTCCTTCGATAACAATTATATCATAGTTTTGTCAATTTACACATGATTTCAATAAAAAAAGAACAAACAAATTGTTCTAATATTATTCACCCATACTTTCAATTAGAATCATTATTTGTTCCTTAGTCACTTTAAAATTTTCTAATGTATATTGTAAACACATTATTTTTTCACTCAAACATAAATCTTCTAAATCTTTATCTTTGATAAAGTTTTTATATTTCTTTTTAATATCATATTCTACCAAATTATAATCTTTTAAATAACTTAACATCTCATCTACATTTAATTTTGATAAATCTTCTTTTAAGTTGATAAAATTGATATTTAGATATTCTTTTAAGTAAACATCTTTATATAGCGGATATAGATTATTAAAATATATTTCTACATCATTTATTTTACAAAAGTTATTTAGTAATTGAATTATGGGATTAGCCACATCTTCGTGTTTATAACCGTGAATACCTGTTCCTATACTACATACTAATACTCTTTTATATCCTTTTTTTAAAATAGTATCCAATAGGTTTTTATATGATTTCATTAATTCATCAACTGGATTACTTTCTTCAAAAGCTTTAGGTGCTAGAATATGAATAATATCCATATTCAACTTAAATCCTGGTGTAATTCTAACTTCATTATTAACCATATCTTCAATATAAGTATTTTTACAATAATCAACTAATTCCACACCAGCACAAACATATATTGCACCACAAATACCACTACCATAAGCCATATATTTGTTAGCAGCATTAACTATCGCATCCATACCTTTTGAATTAGAAATATAATCTCCTGTTGTTAAATACAATCTTCCCATATTCTCACCTACTAACCATACAAGTATATTATACCATATTATTGTTTAATTTCTTGTAAGTCAGCCAAATTTGTAGAAGTAAGTTTATAATTATGTTTTTTTAAACAATCATCTAACAACCAAATAATAGCCCTGCAATCAACTGAATCATGATGACATTTCATATATTTATCAACTAATTCAGGTATTATTTTAAATATTGAATCTTCATATTTATTGCTTATTAAATCTATAGCAATACTATCAACAATAGAATCTATATCAATTTTATCCATTTCTTCTTTATAAGATTTATATTTTTTAAAATGTTCTATTGTTGGTGTTAGATCAACTTTTTCTTTTAAATAATCTTCACCATCTTTTTTCATACAGCATAATGGTATAATTCTTAACTCCAATTCTGTATAAAATTCTTCATATAAAGGATTTATATTATTTCTCACAAAATCTATACTTTTGCAAGATAATAATTCTTCATCATCATAAACAATAGGTACTACTCTTTTTGCTTCATTTAACAATTCTTCATCTGCTAAAAATAATAAACTTTTTTCCATAAACACTCTCCAAATAAATCTTTATTATTATATCACATTTCCATACCTCACAAGATAAGGAAAAAGAAATTAACAAAAAAAAGCATCCCTATACTAGCAGATGCTCTACTTCTTGTTGTTAGCTTGGTACAACTTACAACTTACTGCTTTACAACAATACATCATACTTCATACAACAAACTTCTTTACTGCATACTACAATACTTCAGTAGCTAACAACAAACTCATTATAACAATAATGTCGTATATTGTCAATTTTATCATTCGACAAAATTCGACATTTTATTATTTTAAAATTTTATTATTTCTTATTTCTTTTGTGATTATTTCACCATTATTAAATTCATAGTAAGGTCTTGTTCCGATAAATTCTACCTTGCCATCTTCAACATAAATAGTATCTTCTTCAGGAATAGCATATATTGGTTTTTTCTTTGATAATTCTAATAAATAATTTTTACTCAACTCAGTTCTTTCTGGTTCTCTACTTGTATAATGACATAACAAAGAATAACCATTTATCAAATTAAATCCCGTATTATCTGTCAATCCAACTTCATTTTCATCATCTGTATTACATGAATCTAAATCTTTACCAAAAATTATTGCACCTGCACTTCCACCATATACGATTCCATCATCATCAATTAAATACTTTCTTATTTTATCAAATGCACCACTAACTTTTAAATCATTAAGTAGTTTATATGTATTTCCACCACCAATATATATGCAAGCATAATCATTAAAATTTTTATTCATTAATTCATCAGTAGTTCTTACCATATCTATTCCTTGTTTATCAATATCAGATAATTCACCAGTCATAAATTCTAAACAACCACTATAAGTTGAATCAGGCCATGCAAATGGTATATACAATATTTTTTTATTGTGATCAATCAAACTATTTAATAATGCTCTTGCATCTTCAACTTGTTTGTCTGTTCCACCACCATTTAAAACTAATTTCATAAAATCACTCCCTAAATATGTTTTTTTACATTATTATTCAATTGTTTATTTACCCAATCTTTTGCTTCATTAAAAATGAAATTTGCTTTTTCTCTCAAATAATCGGGTTCCTTATAAAGTTTTATTATTTCTTCTTCAGAATAATTATTTAAAATGTAATTAACAAGAGTATATGAGAAACTATAACTTCCTTTATAATGTCTAAAATCAGATCTTAATTTATCAAAATCACATTCTTCTAAATTTTTAAGCACATAATCTTGATTAGATATATTGGTTGCAAGACCTTCAGCAAACCATGTTATACCTCTATAATCATTATGATATACATGATGACATTGATGTACAATTTCATGCAAAGCTGTTCCTTTTATTCTTTCAACACTAGCATCTTTATGAGTTGTATATTTAATTTGATCTGCTATATTTAAAATTCTAATCGTATTTGTTTTTGAATCAGAATCACCTGATACATAATCCATTATTTCACCATACTTTGAAACTACAAACTCTTTAAATGGTTTATAACTTAGAATCATTATTCTTACTTTATTTGGTAGTTTCTCTAATTTGAAAAAATCCATTATTCTTTTTTCGTTTTCTATGATATGATTTACTACTTCATCGAAATAATCAAGTTCTATATCACTTTCAATAATAAAATTATCTAACTCTTTTATCATTAACAACACATCCTTTGATACTACCTAGATTTCTTTAGTATATTTTCTAAATTATATGTATAAAAAACTTCTGGATATCCAACTCCAAGTTTAACAAAATCTTCTTCAAACTTAGATAATTTTCCACCCCACGATTCATATACTGCTCTTGCCTTTGTATTATCCTTTAACACTCCAATTACATATTGAGTTGCACCATTTTCTATTGCCCAATTTTCAAATATATTTTTGAAAGCAGTTCCAATACCATATCCTTGAAAACTTGGATCAATATAAAGTCCTATTAAATCTGCATATTTATCAAAATGATTATATGATGATTTAATGCTACCACACATTGTACCTACTATTTTGCCATCGTATTCTGCAACATATGCAATACTTGTTTCATTGTTTTGCAATTTATTATCAAAATCTTTTACCTTTTCTTCTAGCTTACTTTCCCTATCTATAAATACTTCTTCTGGAAAAATGTCTTTATATGCATCTCTCCAAACTTTAAATCCAAAAATAAACCATTCTCTAGCATCACTTGAATTTACTTTTCTAATTTTTAATAATTCCTTGTTCATCGTTAATCACTTCCTTATTTTCTTTTACTATTTCAGTTACCTTGATTCTTCCATTTGCAAGTATTTCAACAATAGGTTCTTCTCCTCTATTGTTTTTTTCATACTTCCAATAATTTTCTGCTAATTCTAAATTTTTATTTTTATATATTGTACCTTCAAAGCAATTCCAAGCATCACCTACATATACATTCCCATCAACTTCAACCTTAACAATAGAATATGTTGGTCTTCCCCATTCTATAAACATTTTATACCATTTTTCTGCTTCTTCCAAAGAATTAGAAACATATAATGATGCTAATCTAGAAGGATAATCTGGATACTTTTCTTTTCTTATTTCTTCCAAAGCTAACTCTCTTAATGCTACCTTAAGATGATGTTCAAGTTCAACACCCTCATATTTTTTAGGATTAGCATATATTTCTTCAACTTTATCTTTAAATGCATAAACTCTATCATATACTCCACTATGATGATTTTCATCAAAAACTATTTCTTGATTTAATACCATAGGTCTTTCTGTTACAACATGATAATATATTTTATTCATATTCATCACCCTCTTTATTTTTATAATACATTTCTTTTGTTATTAATAACTGTTTTGCAACTTCTTCTTTTCCAAATTTTAAGTTTTTTTCTTCTTTATTCGTATTAACAAATCCTGCTTTTTTAAATGATTTAATTGCACCAATTCTATCAAGTGGAATCATGTCGGATAATTCATTAATATCATTTCTTTCAAAAGCCACTTCTTCTAATGCTAATAAAGCAAGATAAGAGTAACCTTTACCTCTATATTTATCACTAATTAGTATTCCCATAGAATGAATATCACCATCTGGATAATAATAAACTTCACCAATTGGTTCATCTTCATCAATAGAAATAATATAAGCAAAATATCTATCTGGTTCTTTATTAACCCATTTATTATACCAATCTAACAATTCATCATCAGTCTTTGATATAGTTCCAGTTTCTTTATTATAGCCATTCAAATCCAAATCAAAACCTGCATTATAAGACATAGTTTTTGGATCATTCATCCACATTTTTCTATATTTCAAATCTTCTATTTTTGGTACAACTAAAAATACTCTTTTCACATTTATCACCACTTTATTTAATTAATTCATTAATATTTTTTAGAATTTCGTTTTTTGCTTTATCATAATATACAACATGTTCTATAGTTTCTTTCACTTCATTAATACCTATTTCTTGTTCTTCTTGTGAATCACATTCAATCATTAAAGATCTTTTTATATTAAACTCTAACCATTCAAGTCTTCCATTATTTGCATAGTAAATACTTTCCCAATCTATTTTTTTATCTAATTTCGTATTATCAAAATATGATTTAAAAAATGTTTTAAATAAACCAAAGTTAATATTACATTTTTCATATCCAGACCAGCATAATGCTAATTCATATAATTCCAAATATGGATTAGAGTATCCTAAACATTCTAAATCTATTAATTTGTAATCATCATTTAACCACATTACATTTTTAGAATCCATATCATTATGACAAATAGCTGAGCAATTTGGCAAATGTTTTATTGCCTCATTTCCCTTACTCATACTTTCATTTAAAACATCCTCTTTATCGCATATTAAATCATATATAGGTGATCCTTTTTCTTTTGCTAAATCTATATAGTATTTAAAGTCAATCTTTTTTTCATGAAAATCATTATTTTCATTTTTTAAATCTATATTATGAATTTTAGCTAATACTTCACCTATTTTTTCACAATGATAATTAGTTATTTCACCATCTTTAAGTGATTTACCATCAAACCACTCATATATATAGAAATATTGTCCATCAATTTCTTGCATTTTTTTATCATTAAATTTTAAAGAATATACAGCACTTATACCATTATCCTTTAATATTTCTTCAATTTTATCTGCTCTATTAAAATTACCCATTGCAGTAGGTCTTTTCATAATATTTGGATTTAATAATTTAACAATATATCTTCCTTTATCAGTAACAATTTTAAACATTCTATGAGTTAGTCCTCCTGTTACTTTTAAAGGTTCTTCAATTATATTTCCAAGATTAAAGAAATTTACCATCTTCTCAAAAAAATTATTTAAGTCCATATTAACACCTCATTTATATATTCTTTTTTTTGTAATTATCAAATTCATTAACAAATTGATTAAATTCTTTAAATGTTAATCCCTCAGGTATAGAATCAATTTCTGTTAGTTTTCTAATATCACCATGTTCTTCAAATCCACTTGTAATTTCTTCTATTGCTTTTTCAACTGAAGCATATTTATGTATTCCTCTTTTTGGTCTATTAGAATGTTCAAAATGATACCATATATCATTATATTTAAATAAAACAAAACAATGCATTCTAACTTCTTTATCAAAGTTTTCTTCAGTTTCATAACTTCTATGACAGTATAATTTATTTTCTATTCCCATTTTATCAAAGAAAGACTTAATCATTTTAGCTTGTTCTATACAAGTTCCTAAACCGGTTTTTATCATTTCATCAATAGAACTAATTCTATAATTTTCTCTAAATCCCTTTAGATTACCTATATGAGTTTGTTCATTTCTATCAACCCAACCATATTCAATATTTATATCCATAAAATCCATTAATTGTTGTGGTGTTCTAACATCATCAAAAAACAATTCATCTTTTAATGCTACAACCTTTGCACCAAATATAACATCTTCTTTTAATTCTTCTATTTCAGGATGTTTTATTAAATGTTTCATAAAATAAACCATATCATATATTGCTAATCTTTGATATAAATTATCAATATGTATTAATTCTGGATAGTATTTTTCTATATATGACATTATATTTGCATAATGACTAGAATCAGTAAATTGTTCTGTTTCTTCACTTGCAAATTTCCATGGTTTTCTAATCATTCTATATAAAATATCTAATTCAAAATCTCTTGGTGCATACATTGTTCTTTCAAAATCAATTATTTTAATTTTTCCATCATTGTAAAAAATATTATCAAAATGCAAATCATTATGAACTAATACAAATTCATTAGAACCTAAATACTTTTCAAATTTTGAAAAAGCATAGGTAAGAAGTTTTTGTTCATCTTCATCAAAAATATTTAATTTATTTGCACTATCAAATAAAGTTTTAAACTGTTCCTTAAATTTACTAGTCCAATCATATTGTTCACCAGTATTACTATGAATTTGTTTCATAGCATCACATAATTGTTTTATTACATTTTCTCTTTGTTCTTCAGAAAATGTATGCCAAACATTATATAAAGAAACTCCATCAACTTTTTCTATAATTTCATAAAAATATGGAACATCCTTTTTATCAGTATTTGAATAATATAATTTAGGTATTAATTCATTATCTTTATTTGAGTTATAAAAATCTATTTCTTTTTGAAACTCACTTTCGTTATCAATATTTGTACATATTTTAATAATATATGAATCATTAACATTATAGATTGTATTAGTGAACCCAATATTTATTTTTTGAATATTAGGATTTTCTCCAAATAATGATGTATTTTGTTGTATTATTTTATTTATTATTTCTTGCATATTCTCACTCCTTTTATGAGCCTTTTCCAAATAAAAAGGCTCTCTAAATAATAGAGAGCTGCACAAAAACAATTAACTAAATTTTTATATAGTTAAAGAAAGTGCGATTAACCCACTATTATTCGTTAAAACTATTTTTTCAATTATAAATTCTTTATTCATTGTTAATCACACTCCTTTCTTTGTGCAAGTTATTATACACTATAATTTATAAAAGTCAATGCTCTCTATAAATAACTTTTATACCTTCTTAACAATTATACCATAAAAAAAGTTAAACCTGAATTAAACAAGTTCAACTTTTAAAAATACTTTTTTACCCTTTTGTATAATTATAAATCCTTCTTTAAAATCTTCTTTTGTTATCACTCTATCAACATTAGATTCTTTTTCTTGATTTATACTAATACCATTTTGTTCCATAAGTCTTCTACCTTCTGATTTTGAAGATACTATTTCAACTTCAAGTAATAAATCTAAAATATTAATATCTAATTTATCAGAATTAAACTTAACAGATGGCATATTATCCGAAACACCTTTATTACTAAATAATTCTTCTGCAGTTTCTTTTGCTTTTATTGCTTCTTCTTCTCCATGAACTAATTTAGTTACTTCAAATGCTAATAGTTTTTTTGCTTCTCGAATATCTTTATTACATAATTCTTTAATATCAGATATTTCCATTCTAGTAAAGAATGATAAACTCCTTTCAACATCTTCATCAAATGAATTAATCCATGCTTGGAAGAAATCAAACGGTGTAGTTTTATCTCTTGATACCCATAGAGTACCACTTGCAGTTTTACCCATTTTTTCTCCATCAGCTTTTATTAATAAAGGACAAGTCCATCCAAACAACGGATCTATTTTTTTACCTTCACTAAATCCTATTTTTCTAGATAAATCAGCACCAGCTAAAATATTACCCCATTGATCTGAACCACCAATTTGTAATCTACAACCAAATTCTTTATTTAAATGTACAAAATCAAATGCTTGCATTAACATATATCCCATCTCTAAGAATGTTAATCCACCATTTTCTAATCTTTTTTTGTAACAATCTGCTGAAAGCATATTATTAACATTGAAGTGAACTCCAATATCTCTCATAAAATCTACATAAGTCTTATCACAAATCCAATCTGCATTATCGACTATAATTGCTGGATTATCCCCATCAGTTCTTACAAATCTTTTAACTAGTTCTTTAACCTCTGCTTTATTATGAGCAACTTCTTCTTTTGATAGCATTTTTCTCATATCACTTTTACCAGTCGGATCTCCGATCAAAGCAGTTGCTCCACCAATTAGTATAATTCCATGATGTCCAAAATCTTGTAGCCATCTAAACATTGTTAATGCAAAGAAATGCCCTATATGTAAACTATCTGCTGTAGGATCTATTCCTAAATAGAAAGTCATAGGTTCTCCATTAACTAAATCAATAATTTCTTGTTCATGTGTAAGGTCTTTAACATAACCTCTTTCTTTTAAAATATCAAATAATTTCTTTTCCATTTTTATTTCCTCCTAAATAATTTGTATAGTTAATTAAATTACAATCATCAAAGTAATAATAGTAATAGTCACTATCCATACAAATCACCTCCTTGAAAATAAAAACGAGCAAAACATCCATAAAGGACGAATTGCTCGTGGTACCACCTTTGTTTGTAATAATAGTTTATTACCTCTTATTGATAACGGATACTATCCGACTTAAAATCATCACTTGTAATTCATTATCTTAATTTTGTTTGTTTTCACCAACCACAAACTCTCTACAAATAATACTAAAATAATTACTTCGAATGAATCGCTTTTTAATTAACTGCTGTAATTATACTACATTTTCCATTTTTTTGCAATAATACAAATTTCTATTACATATTATTTCTAGTTAATACATCTTTAATCATTTGTGCAAATTCATCATATTCGTTTAGTACATCTAAAGTACCATTAGATAAATCTTGATATTTTTTACTTTTAATATCATATACATAATATGAAAGACTATCTTTTCCTAAAATTATATAATCTTCTATATCTGTCATATCTCTATAGTTTTCATTAAATCCAATTATATCTTTTGTATTTCTAGTGGCTCTCGGACTTTTTTCTTTTACATCATCATTAAATTTAGATAAAAATGTTTCTCCATTCATATAAATTCCATTAGTTGCTTTTAAAAATTCTTTAACATCTTCAGGTAAATTAATATTAAATGCCTCACTAAATTCCTGTGAATACAAGTCAATATCACTAGATGATAATCCATTATATAAAGTTTTATCTTTAATATCATTTAGAAAACTATATTCACCTTCTATTTTCCTATCATTTTCAATATTATTGTTTATTACATTGTTGGTAACAGCCTCAATTTTATTTTCGTTATTATCTACACTATTCTTTTTCTTAAACATATCAAATAATCCCATAATTACTCCCTCATTACATATTATTCTCTTGATTATCTTGTTCTTCAATTTGTGATAATAATTGTTCTAATTTTTCTTCTTTATTAAGTATTTCTTTTTTTGTTTCTTGAATCATTCCTTCAATATCATTTACAAAATCATTATTCATTTTTTCATACCTCTCTCTTCTTGCAATGAACTTATATTTGCTTCTATCATTTCAATTTGTTTATCAAGTATTCTCCTTTGATTTTGCAATCTTTTTAATTCTTTTTGTCTATGTGTTATTGCTGCTTCTATTTCTTCTGTAGGTCTATCAAGTTTTGAAGCTCTATATTCTTCTATTAAAACTATTCTTTGAAGAATATCATGAATATCTTCAGAATCACATTCAAAATTTTTTTCGCTTTTCCACTTTCCTTCTAAATGACTTTCTAAAATATCATTGCGGAATTCTGTATCATCTCTAAATGCTCTTAATAAACCAAATATTGATATATTTTCCATATTTTTCCTTTTTTTGTTTTCTTGTCCATAATATACATCTTTATAACTACCACCAGTATTAAAATAACTTTCAAGAAGATAAGAACAATCTGATCCAAGTAATCGCATTAATTTATTGCGACTTTCAGAAGACATTATATCATATAATCCAACTTTTTCAGTTTTAATTTTTTCAAATAAAAACACATCAGCAATTATATCTTCGCGTAAATATTTAAATCTTAATAATTCAATTGAAGCTTTTATCAATTTATTATGTTTTTTTCTACCATCATTAAATACTCCATTATCATATGCCTCAAATAATTGACTCAAATTACTTATACCTAAATTATCAAAAAATTCAATTACTCTTTTCTTTTGATAAGCACCATTAATAAGTAATATATTAATTGGTAAATCATCAAAAATATTTATATGTTCTAATTGTTTATATTTTTCCATACTCTTTCTCCTTAACAAATTCTTCCATAGAAAAAGACTCTTCTGCTATTATAGAAAGAGTCCAAAAGGTGGAAAAGGTGCAAGATTTCTATGTGCATTTATTTTACCATATTTTTAATAATAAATGAACATTTTTGCATCAATTTCTTCATTTTTCCAGCAAAAAAAGAGGTAGTCAAAAAAATGACTACCCCTCTACTTTAAAATAATTAAATTGTGATGTTTTTTCATAGTTATATGCATTCCACATAATTGTTTGTTCAGAACCAGGATCAACCATAATAACACTACTACCATCTACATTTGTAACAGCTACCCAATGTTGATGCCCTGGAGTTGCACCTTTAACTTCTGCAGTAATATAATAACCAGAATCCATATATTGTTTAATTAAAGATAATTTTTCTTCTTTAGATTTACCTCTTAAATTAACATTACCTACATATTTAAATGATGGTACTGCTTTAGTAACGGCTGCATATTGTAGATTACCACTAGCATCAAATCCACCGTTCTTATTTAGTGCCTCTAAAAATGTACCTGGATTAAATGGTTTTATCATTGTATTACAACCAGACTTTTCGATTAAGATTGAAATAGATGTTACTAAACAACCAATACTTCCTA
>CAMVAN010000028.1 GCA_947165475.1 uncultured Caryophanales bacterium
AAGATTTAGACAAAGAAAATAATAAATTGATGAAAATTATTTCAAAGAAAGTGATTGAAGGAGAAAAAAATGTCAAATAAAGAAAAGATGCCAATCTATAAAATTGGAAAGCCTATTTTGGGGTTTATTTATAAGTTGTGGTATTGTCCTACTATTATTGGAAAGGAAAATATTCCTAAAGATGGTGGGATTCTTTTAGTTGGAAATCATATTCATATTATGGATCAATGTAATGTAATTTTAGCAACGAAAAGATGTATTCATTATATGGCTAAAAAAGAGTATTTTGATCCTAAATATAAAGAAGGAAAGTTTCCATGGTTTTTTAAAGGTGCTGGTTGTATTCCTGTAGATAGAAGTAAAAAGGATGAGGAAGCTATGCTTTCGGCAATGGAAGTTTTACAAAATGATGAAGCTTTAGGTTTATTTCCTGAAGGAACAAGAAATATGGTTAAAGAAGAAAAAGCTCGTGAATGGTATGATAAATATATAGATGATTCAGTTTCTTTTGTAGATTTTTTTAAGAAATTTAAGGAAAATAAGACATCTTTAGTAAACTATTTTGAAGAGTTAATGGATAAGAAAATCATAACGAAAGATGAATTTTATGATAATATTTATGATGTTGACTCATTCTTGAAAGATTTAATTATGAACAAGAGAATTACTAAAGATGAATATTACAATCATTCTTTGCTTCCTTTAAAATTTGGAGCAGTGTCGCTTGCTCATAAAACTCATTCTTTAATTGTTCCATATGCTATTAGTGGTTCTTATAAGTTTCGAGGAAAAGATTTGATAATTCGTATTGGGGAGCCTTTTTCCGTTGATGATGATTTAGAAAAAGCAAATGATAAATTAGATTACGTTATTAAAGAGTTATTAAAGAAAAATGAAAAAAATAGTGGTAAATAGTGTCAAATGATGAAACCTTAATTTAATAAGGTTTCATTTTATGTTAAAATGAAGATGGTGATATGATGGCACAAAATGAGTTTGATAATGAAATAAAATATAAAATATATCGGAATGTTCGGGAGTTATTATATCCTTCTATTTCTAAAAAAAATATTAGTGATTATAAAGTAATTGTTGATGAGGATATTTTACCAGTTAGAGTTTTTTATCCAAAGAAGGTATCTAATTTAAATAAAGTAATTATTTTTGTTCATGGCGACAGTAAGGTGACAGGTTGTAATGGAGAATACGAAAATATTTGTAAGACAATATCTATTAATACCAATCATTTATTGATTGCTATAGACTATAAATTAGATAGTTCTAGAAAGAAAAAAGTACGAGAAGATATTTCTAATACAATAATCTATTTAAAACGTGAATTAGAAAGAAATGATATAGTAAATAGTAATATTACTTTAATGTTAGAATCAACTGCAGCTCTTTTATTAAAAAAAGAGTATGAAGAAAAATTCCCTTTTCGAACGGTATTATTTTATCCTGTTTTTAATATTGATTATAATAATTTAGATAGTTATCCTTCAACTCAAAGTAACTATGAATTTCAAAATTTTTTAATTGATAATATTAAAAGTCATTGTATGAAGTATTTGTATAAGAAAGAGATAAATAATAAAATAGGGGGTGTTTATATTCCAAAAAACACTATGATTTTTGTTGGAAATATTGATCCTCTAAAAGATATTATTTTAGATTTAAAAAAATATAATAATGTTTATATAAAGGTAGTAGCTTTTGCTATGCATGGATTTTTAAAACAGAATGATGAGGAATTAGAAGATGATGTTTTTTCTGAACTAAACAGGTTTTTAGAAGTTTAAAGGTACTTCTTTTCTTGTTTATAATGTGTTATACTTTTGTTTATGGAGGATTGATTATGAAAAAGAAAGTTGTTTTTTTATTAATTGTTGGTCTTTTTTTAGTAGGTTGTCAAGATATTGAAGAGACTAAAGACTCTGATTCTTCTGGTTCTAGTTCTAATATTCCTTCTGGTGTTATGATTCATCGGCATTGTACTCGAAATGGCAGTCTAAGTGGTGGAGAAGTAGAGTTAAATTATGAATTATATTCTACGGGTGAAGTATTAAACCGGTTGGAATCTTATGAGAAGGTAATCTCATCTAGTGGTGATATTTTAAATACCTATGAAGATGCTTATAATAAGATTATTAAGAATTATGAAGGCTTAGAGTATTATGAAGCATCTGTTATCCGTGAAAATGATTACGTATTAAATACTATTAAGATTGATTATGATCATATTGATATAAAGAAGTTATTAGATATTGAAGGCGAAGAGGATAATATTATAGAAGATGGAACTGCTAAAGTTGATAAGTGGTTAGAACTTGCTAAAAAATTTGGTACTACTTGTACTGAAGTTAAGGATTCTTAATTCTTCTTTTTTGTTCGGATAGTTTAATGGATAGAATGTTTCCCTCCGACGGAAGAGATAAGGGTTCGATTCCCTTTCTGAACACCATAATTATAAGAAAACTAGTCTGGAATAGTTTTTTTGTATAAAAACACTTCTTTTCATGTTTTAAATTCTGCTTTTTAGTTAATAGTAGAATCCTTTCTCTATGGAGTATGATAGTGATATAATATTGTTTATTTGTCTTTTTTTTTTCTAAATGTATTGATAAAAAAATGTTTGTTGCTATATAATGTTATTAGGGTAGTGTGAGATATTTGGAGGTTTGGTTATATGATTAACTTTGATGTTAATGATATTTATAAAGATTATCCTGTATATTTAGACTTTTTAGAAAAGTTAAATGAATTAAATAAAAAAAAGTACTCTTTTAAACGTAAAGAAACTTTTAATCAAGAATTAGAGGAGTATCAGTTTTTATTAGAAAACAGAGATTTTTCTTTTTTCGATAACAATGGTTTGTATGAGGATGAGTTGTATTTATTTCAACATGAGTTTATAAACCAATATGTTAATATTAATTATGAATATAATGAAAAATTACGAGAACTTTATAATTTTTTGTTTGATGTTGCTAATTCAAATATTGAGATTTTTAATTTTTATTTCTGTTTAAAAGGTGCTAATAAAAATTATAAATTTATTGATTTAGGTGAATGTGATTATTTATCTATTCAAGAGGATGATAATGATAAAATAAAATATCTTATTGCTGTATTACAAGCTGGTCATTCTTTTGTTGCTACTATTCGGCAGGAGGATATACCTTTTATTGTAAATTTATTTGACAATTGGAGTATTATTCCAGATGCAGTAAAAGGAGAGTATTATTCTCCTATGTTTGAAAATGCACCTAAGAATATGGGACTTATTTATTATCAAGCTTATATGAAAGATAAAGGTTTGGCTAAATTGTCGTATCCTTGTAAGTTTGAACCATTGGTATTATCAAATAATAATCAGTATGATGATAGTTTTTTTGATAGATTTGATGATTCTGAATTAGTAAAGAAAATGTTTACTACTAATATTGAAAAATTATATAAAAAGTGTAATTTTGAAGATAAAGAGAAAATACTTAATTATTATCGTACTTTATCTACTTGTGGTTATCAATATGGTGGTGATATAATTTCTTTATTTACAACTTCTCCAGTTATTAATATTGAATTATTAAAAAGAAAGTATTTAAAAAAATAAGCATAAAGCTTATTTTTTTAGATTATTACAGATTAATATACAATTATTAGGGTAATTTTTTTTGTCTTCAACTGTCCATAATAATATTGGTATTTTTTTTAAGTAATTTTTATATTTTTTTCTATTTATAAGTTTTTTATTTATTGCTAAAAAGTCTGGGTGAATATACCAAATTAGTAATCTACTTGGTAGGAATATATTCTGTATTTTTTTAGGATATTTTTTACTGATTAGGTATCCTACTTTTATATTTTTATAATTCTTTTTTAGATAATGTACAATAAAAGGATGAAATGATTTTATTATGTAGTTATTATAGTCTTTTAATTCATTTATTAATATATTACATACTTTTTTATAATTTTTACATGGTTTTATTTCTATATCTATTAATACTTTATCATTATTTAGTTTTAGTATTTCTTTTAATGTAGGAATTGTATATCTTGTATTTAGAAGTTTATATTTTGATAATTCTTTATATGTTATTGCACTTATTTTTTTAGATATTCCTGCCATTCTTTTTAAAGTATCATCATGAAATATTACTAATATATTGTCTTTTGTTAATTGAATATCACATTCAAAAGCTATATCATTTTTGATTGCTTCTTCAAAGGCTTTTTTTGAGTTTTCTGGAATATCTTTATTATTAAACATTCCTCTATGTGCAATTATATTATTCTTTATAATCATTTTATCTACCTCTATAACAATATATTATAATTTTTAAAAAAATGAAATAAAAAATAGTAATATTTTTTAATACATGCTATAATTAAATACGTAAATGTTTTGCCGATTTAGCTCAGCTGGTAGAGCAACGCATTCGTAATGCGTAGGTCGAAGGTTCGAATCCTTTAATCGGCACCATAAGAAAAAATCGTTGCACTAAATATAGTGTGACGTTTATTTTTATAAATGAGCAAGTAACGTGGAATTACTCCCATCATTCACCAGAAACAATCTTATTTCGTTTTATTATGTGGTATAATTGAATTGGAGGTAGTATTTCTATGAAAGAAGTAATGAAATCTAATATATATTATGTAGAAGATACTATAATAATAGTTGGAAGCTGTTTAAAATATATGTAACCTAAAGGATTTAATAAATAAATTTCTAATAATATTTATGAGTTATGTATTGAGGAAACTCATATAAATATGGCAATTACTAAAACTGTGGACATGTTAAGAACCGGAAAGATACATAAAATTATTTTCACAACGGTTGATAAATCTCCACATTGCATCCAAATACACTATATACATGATGAACTAAAAAAGATGATGAATATTGATATAAAAAATTATGTTGTTGTTGATAATGAATTAGAAGAAATAACACCTAAAATAATTTCTTTATCAAAGTATTTATTAAATCTTAAAAAAGAAAAGCTAAAAAAACAATTAATATAATGATGACTATTTAATTGATAATACACGAAAGGAGGATAAGGTTATATGGAAAATAATAATTTAATAATAAGAAGTTCTAGTGCTGAATTTTTAATTTTCGAAAGACAAAAGAAAGAAAAAGGAATAGAAGTTAGATTTGAAAAAGGCGATTTATGGTTAACTCAAAGAGCCATTAGTGAATTATATGACTGTTCTATAGATAATGTTTCCCTACATTTGAAAAACATTTATAAAACTTTGGAGTTGGATAAAAATTCAACTGTCGAGGAATTCTCGATAGTTCAAAAAGAGGGAAAACGACAAGTATCTAGAAAAATTAAATATTATAATTTAGATGCAGTTATTTCAGTCGGTTATAGAGTTAATTCTGATAGAGCAATTCAATTTAGAAGATGGTCAACTAGAATATTAAAAGAATTTTCAAAAAAAGGATACATTATCGATAAAAGAAGAATGGAAAATGGGATATTTTTTGATGAAGATTATTTTGAATCATTACTTGCTGAAATAAGGGAAATAAGATTATCAGAAAGAAGATTTTATCAAAAAATTACAGATATTTATGCAACAAGTATCGATTATGATTCTAAATCTCCTACAACAATTAAATTTTTCAAGAAGGTTCAAAATAAAATGCATTATGCAGTTACTCATCATACCGCAGCAGAAATTATTTATGAAAGGGCAGATCATACAAAAGAAAATATGAATTTAACTTCATGGAAAAATAGCCCAAATGGGAAAATACTTGAAACTGATGTTGTAATTGCAAAAAATTATTTAACCAAACACGAATTACAAAATTTGGAATTGATAGTTACAGCTTTTCTTGATTTAGCAGAAAGAAGAGCAATTAATAATATACCAATGACAATGGAAGATTGGTCTAATAGAATAGATAAATATTTATTATCAGATGATTTAGATGTACTAAAAGATGCTGGAAAAATTTCGCATGAAATTGCAGAAGAAAAAGCCTTATCTGAATTTGAAAAGTACCGAGTTATTCAAGATAAAAACTTTGAATCTGATTTTGATAAATTTCTACTTGAAGCGGATAGTGATAACAAGTAATATTTTCGAAAATATCTATTGTTATGGCACCATTATGATAGGAAACTCAAACTTTTAAAGTTTTGAGAGTAATAAATTACTAACAGAAATGTTAGTTTTTTTTGTTATTTAAGAAAGTTAGAGCAATTATATGTTAACAATAGAAACTAAAGAATTTAAATATAAGTGTGGAATTGAAAAAGAAAGTTAATATGATATGTAAGTTTGCTTATGTTAAGCTTTATTAATTTAAAAGATTACTTAATGTTTGATGAGTGTAATGAAAAAAAATTAAGATAATAAATGAAATAAGATTAAACAAAATTAAAGAAATAGATGCAGAATATGAAAAATTGGAATATAAGTGTTGTGGTAACATAGAGAGTATATTAATTCATATCATGTTGATTTATCATTACCAATATTTGAAAAATATCAAAATAGTTTAGAATTAGAGTCAAAATAAACAATAGTTCAAGAAGAGAAAGGTAAACCTAAAAACTAACTAATAGAATAGGCCATAAAAAAAATTATCACTATAAAAGATTGAGATTTGCAAAAAAATAGGCAAAGTTTTTTTTATATGATACAATTTATGTAGATAATGATAGATTTTTTATTCGATAGGGAGAAAAAATATGATGAAGTTAGAAGTAATACAAGTTGAAAGTGAAGAAAAGAATAGTTTTGAGATAAAATATAATGATACTCTAAAATATAAAGCAAAACTCCCTTTTGTTTCATTTAATGATCCTCTTAATTTAGAAAAATTGAGAATGATTAAATATATGATTTAGATGGAAATGTAATATATACAACGGATTATAATTATATTGAAAATTTAAAGGAAGAGATTATTCCTATGAAATTTTTAGTAACAAGTAGTCAATTTTGGGGATGAATTTTATAAAAAAGTAGATGAAGATGTTAATTTTGTTAAAGAAAAAATTAAGCATCCTTTAAAATCTTATAAAGAGCTTTGAAATTCTATACCAGAAAGTAATAAAAAATTATTAATACTTCTTTTAATAGTACCATGGGTTATAATCTTTATTGTTTTATTAATTGTTTTGATAGGAATGTTTTTATTTAAATAATTTTTTGTTCATGTATTTTATATGAGGTGTGGGTCTCATAAACTATATGTGTCTATTTTACTATATTTAGTTGATAATGAAAAAATTGTTGGTAAATAATTTTTATAAATAGTTAAACTACTTATCTTTTTTTTATAAAAGATTTTTGATATATAAAAACCTATAAGGGTAAAGTTTTTTTACTTATAGGTTACATTTTATTCGTTTCTATTAATTTTTTTTAAAGTATTTGTTTTTTCTTTAACTTCAGTAAGGAAACTACTTGTTAAATCCTCACTTTCTTTTTGATTTATATGAGCTTTTTCATATGCATAAATGAAAGATTCATCATCAACATCAACTAAAACAGTGTTTTGTTTTATACTTGGTTCCTCTTTGGGTGTAAAAAATCTTATTCTAGCATTTTTATCATTATAATAATTTTCAAAATTATCATAATTAATTATTTTCTTTGTTTTTAAATCTACAAATTCAATATTTCCTATATTATAAACATCATCATTAATCATTGTTATAATAGCTAATTCTCTTATGCGTGCAAAGCTATAAAATATTTTCATTATGTCTTTTGAATAGTTTTTTAACATTTCATCTTCTTGAAGAAGATTAGATATATCGTCTACCTCTTCTTTTGAAACTCCATTATAAACATTATCATCTCTTGAAATTATTTTTTCAAATTCCTCGTTAGTTAGAGGCTTTTCTCTGTTCTCTAATATAGCAAAATAAAACTCATTTAATGGTTTTGATAAAAGAATTTGATTTAATTCTTCTTGTGAATACTTCATCCTATTAATCCTCCTTGTAAGTTATTATACTATTTTTTTTGAAAAAGCAAATAAAAAATGTGAAAAAACCTAAACTCAAATCATAAAATAACTTTGTTTTTATATCTATTAATGTTATAATAAAGAATGTATTTGGGAGGTTTGCATGGGAAAAGTTAATGTCAAAAAATGGGTTGATAATTTTGATAATTTGACAGAAGAAAGTCAATTAGTTGTTGTTAAAGCAATTATTAAATTTTTAAAAGAAAATGAGTATATATTCACTGAAGAAGAATATGATAGAAAATTATCTTCTTCTTTCCGTAGTTTCTTACAAGAACAATTGCCTATTCTTAAGAGTAGAGTTATTTATAAAAAAGCATCTGATATTTTTATGAGATTTAAGAATTTATCAGATAGGAATAAGAAAAATGCTTTGCTAGAAGTTTTTGAAGTTATTAACAAGTACTTGGCTATTCAAGGACAAGAAGATAAGGAAGAAGAATGTAGAATAGGAGGACATGATTTTAAGAAATGGGAACATATAAAGTGGACAGAATATATTAATACTGTGATAGACCATATCCCTGTTGAAAAGTATCCTGTTGACTATGAATGTTGGTGTAGAACTTGTAAAAGATGTGGTTTTGAAGATAGTATGGAAGAGGAACCAGAAGAAGTTAGAGTTGCTAGAGAAGAAGCTAATAAAAAAAGAAGGATTAAGAGACTGGAAAAAACATTAAGTGAGTTAAAGAATAAGTAATTATTAGAAAATATATATTGGGGGAAGAAAATATATGCCAAATTTATTTAATGATGAAATAATTAAATTTAATCAATATGATATTGATCTTAATAAAGAAAATATATTTGATACTATTTTAAATATAAGAAAAAATGGTTTTGATAGAGAAAGTTTTTTTTAAATTATATTACTGATGATGTTTTAGCAAACTTTGATTTTAATGATACTGATTCTTTAAATGACTTCCGTAATTTACCAACTTATCCTTATAAATTGATGGGTGGTTGTAATGTTATGAGTGATATGTTACAAAAAGATATTCGTTATGCGGGTATTAAGATAAGTGATCCTTCTCGTAATATTCTTGGACAATTTGATATTCGAAATCATGTTATGACTTATAGTCCTATTTTTCCATACTTTTTTGAAGAAAGGGATTTATGCAAGTTTGCCCGTGATGATTATTTTACAACTTTTTCTTTTTTTGATATCTTTATGAATCAGGTTAATTATTGTACAGATTACTATGTACATGTTGGTGACTATATGAAGTCAAAAGAATTTATTAAATATGGTAAATATAAATTTGAAAAGATATCTAAAGATAAAATGATAGAATATGCAACTGATTCAGAACTAGGAAAAAGTATTGTAAAAAAATATAATAATTGGAATTTTTAAAGATTGGAGATTAGTTTATGCAAAAAAAAGAGATTGGAAGATTTCAAGCTATATCTTTTGATGAGAAAGTTTATGATTTTATTGTTTATAATGATAATACGATAGATTGTTTAACTTTAAATATTTTAGGTGTTAATCGAATAGATTTAAAACCTAGATTTGTCTTATCTAAATTTATAAAAAAAGATGATAAAAGAATACTTCGTATTAAGTATTTAAAAGTTAAACAAAAAAACAAAGATGGTGTTTCTCAATTAATTGGTAATTATAGTATTGATGAAGATTTATTTTATTATTTGAAAGAACATAATATGATTACTTATAGTACAGATATGGCATATTTATATGGATTTCCTGATAAAGATGGATTTGATTGGAAAAGGCATAGTCAAGGGGAACCTTTTAAACGCGCAAGAAAGAAGGGGCCTATATTAGTTAAACAGAGGGATGGCTATTTTAATTAGTATAATAAAATTGATGTATTATTATAAGAGGGATATTTATGTATGATGATGTAAATAAAAGAATATGTGATAGAGATAATTGTTTTTATTGGCAAACAGATAGAAAAATAAGTTCAGAAGAGGCAGCAATGATTTGGAAAGATAGACATTCACCTATTAAAAATGAAGCTGTTTTAAAAAGTGTTAATAATTGCTTAAAAGGTAATAAACTTTTATTAATTGAACCATTTGACGAGAATGCTAAAACGAGTTTTGGAAGTGTTAATTCTATTCGAGTTGGGGTATTAGAAAGCGGAGATAGAGTTATTATTCGTTGTCATCCAAAAGGAATTAGGAATGGTTATTATTATGTTGAGAGTTTAGCGGCTTCTACAGCTTTAAAGTATGGGATTCCGTCTTATCATACTTATCTTATTCATGATTTAGAAGAGAATGATGATCTTTCTTATCAAGTTATTGAGATGCTTCCTTTTGATACTGTTCAATTTTATTTAAAGGAACATCCTGATGCAGAGGAAAAGCTTGTGTTTGAGATGGGGAAAATGTTATCTCATCTTCATAAAATTAAAGTAAAAGGATTTGGACCATTTTTAAATGAAGAAGCAAAGAATGGTCATTTAGTTGGAAGATTTTCATCACTTCGAGAAGCAATTTGTGCTGGATTAGATGAAAATTTAGATAGACTTGTAAAATATAATATACTATCTTCTGATATTGTTGATAAGATAAAGAGTTTATTTAATGATAATCCTTTATTAGATTATGATGATTGTGTTTTAATTCATAATGATTTTGCAGATTGGAATTTGTTAACGGATGGTAAAAGTATAACTGGTGTTCTTGACTGGGATGAATGTGTCGGAGGACATCCTATACAAGAGATTGCTTGTTGGTCAACTTTTTTTGAACCTGATAGAATTCAATCTTTCTTAAAAGGATATTATAGTGAGAAAAAGATGGATGATAATTATTTAGAATATTTTCAACTATTTCGTCTAAGATATACAATTTCTAAGATGGCTTTAAGAGCAAAAAGATATTCTTATGAACAAACTGATTTTTTAAAAGGTATGATTGAAAAAGGACAAAAACATTTAGATGAATTATTTTTATATTATCATTTAAATGATAAGGATGTTGTTTTAAAAAAATAAATAAGGAGTTTTTATGAAAACAATTGGTATAATTGGTGGAATGAGTTATGAATCTAGTATCCATTATTATGAAAGAATTAATAGACAAGTAAATCAACAAGTAGGTGGGTTAAATTGTGCAAAACTAATTATTTATAATGTTAACTTTGAAGAGATTCATGAATTAATGTTAAAAAATGACTGGAATAAGATTGGTGAGATACTTGGGATAGTTGCTAAAAAGCTGGAAGAGGCTGGGGCAGATTATATTGTTATCGCAACTAATACGATTCATAAAGTAGCGGATGATATTCAAAAACGAATTAATGTACCTCTTATTCATATTTCTGATTGTGTTGCAGAAAAATGTAAGGAAGCTAATGTTTCTTATTTAGGCCTATTAGGTACTAAATATTCAATGTGTGAAGATTTTTTAAAAGATCGATTGATGAGCAATGGACTAAAAATAATTACTCCAAATGGTGCTGAAGAAATTGAAGAGATTAATCGAATAATTTTTGATGAATTGTGCAAGGGTGTAATTAAGGATAGTTCTAAAAAATATTATGTTGATATTATTAATAAAATGGTTCAAGATAAAGGTATTCAAGGAATTATATTTGGATGCACAGAAATAGAAATGTTAGTGAAACAGTCTGATTTAGATATTCCTATATTTGATACTACTCAGTCTCATATAGATTGTATTGTTGATTATGCTTTAGAAAATAGAAAATAAAAAAATAGTAAATTAAATTTTTACTATTTTTTTTACAGGTTCTTCTTTTGAAATGATTTCATATGGATGAAGTTTTCTGAATTCTTTTCTTTCCTTTTTCTTCATATTCTTTATTTCTTCTGCTATATCTATATGTAATACTCCATCTAAATGATCTAATTCGTGAGATAGGATAGTAGCTTTAAAACCTGTGAATGTTTCTATATGTTCATTTCCATATTGATCAAAATATAATATTTCTATTTCATATGGTCTTGTTACTAATCCCATAAAGTCTAAGCAACTTAGACAAGATTCCCAGTATTTTGTTTTTCCTTTTTTTGATATTACTACAGGATTTATAATTATTTTTTCTTCATCATAATTTTTATTTTCTAGAGGAATATTTTGGGTAGTATTTTTTAAATATATTATTCTTTTTTGTATTCCAATTTGATTTGCTGCTAGGGCATAGCATTCTGTTTCTTTACAAAAATCTTTTAACATTTTTATATATTTATCTATAGGATCATCTTCAAATACTCTAGCAGATACTTGTCTTAAGTATTCTGCATCATTTTTAATTGTTTTTCTTTCTATATTCATTTATTATTCTCCTTAATATTTTTTGCTTAATTGTTATTATAGTTATTTAAATTCTAGAAGTCAATTATCATATATCTAGTATTAGCTTAATTAATATGTATTCAGACTTTTTGTTTACAAATTATAGTGTAAATATAGTTAAATCTTCTTTTATTCTCTTTTTTATCCCTTTCTTTTGATAATATTGCTACATAAGATGATCCGTCTATTGTTTATGATAGTCATCCGACTACTTATGTTGCTACTGTTAAAATTTATGATCCTTGGAAGGAAAATAAATTGGGCAGTGGATATACAAGGGAAGTTTATGGTTATGATTTTTCTATTCCTGCTGACGTTTCAGATAATTTTCGTATCTCTTATGAAGATATAGAGTCTGGAGAAGATAGGATGACACTAAAATATCAATATACGGATTATAAAGATGTGTTAGACTCAAATGATAGTATGGATAAGACTACTATTGTAGTTACTGAAACTTATCAAAATAAGAATGATTCTAAACCTACTTATAGATATTTAGCTTTTTATGTAATTGGTGGAGTATTACTTTCTTCAGTTTATGGGTTACTTGTTTATCTTTTCTTACAGTATAAATTAGCTGATTTAATATATAGAATTGATGAACTATGCTTTAATATAGAGAGTGACAACTCTATGATTGCTGATTTTGCTAATCAGTTGGTAGATTTAGATGCTAAAAAAGAAGAAATTGAACATAGAATAAAATTGTATAAAGAAAAATATTCTGAGACTATAGGTGCTTTATCAGATGATTCTTTTGGTAATCGTAAAAAGAAGTAATTATTTTAGTAAATAGGAAAGCTTTGCTTTCTTTTTTTTTCGTTATTTGATAAAATAATTATAGGGTGAAGAGTATGAAAAAAACTAAGATTATTGGTAGTATTGGACCAGTTAGTAATAATGTTGAAGTATTGGAACAATTAGTTTTAAATGGACTTAATTGTGTTCGTATTAATTTAAGTCATGCTAATTATGATAGTTGTTTGGAAACTATTGAGGTTGTTCGTGAGGTAAGACGTAGGACTAGTGTCCCTGTTGCGATTATGTATGATACGAAGGGACCTGAGTTTCGTACATTGGATTTTGATGGTGAAGGGGTATTTTTAAATGTTGGAGATACGATACGTATGGATACTTTTTCATCTATTGGAACTCGGGAGTCTTTTTCTGTAAATCATACGGATGCTATTGCACAAATTCAGATTGGAAATCATGTATTAGTAGATAATGCTTTATTAGATTTAGAGGTTATTGAAAAGGGAGATGATTATGTTTTACTTCGTGCTTTAAATGATGGAGAGATTAAGTCTCATAAATCGATTAATGTTCCAGGAGTGGATTTACATCTTCCTTTTATTAGTCAAATAGATGAAAAGGATATTTCTTTTGCTGCAACTCATTCTTGTGATTATTTAGCTTTATCTTTTGTTAATTCTCGTGATGATGTTTTAGAAGCTAAAAAGATTATTGAAGATAGTGGAGGAGATGCTAGAATAATTTCAAAGATTGAAAGTAATTTAGGGATTCAAAATATTGATAGTATTATTGAAGTATCTGATGGAATTATGATTGCTCGTGGAGATTTGGGAGTAGAGCTTCCTATGGAAGAGCTTCCGATGCTTCAGAAAAAAATAATCAAAAAGTGCCGTGAGAATGGTAAATTTGCAATTGTTGCTACAGAAATGCTTGCTTCTATGTATACTAGTCCTAGACCAACTCGAGCTGAGGTTTCTGATATTGCGAATGCTGTATTGGATGGAACGGATTGCGTTATGTTATCTGGAGAAACTACAGTTGGAAAATATCCTGTTCAAGCAGTTTCTTATATGAGTAGAATATGTAAATATGTAGAAAGTACTATTGACTATACAAAACATACTACGTATAAGAGAAAAATTGGGGTTTCTGATACAATAGCAAAACTTGTTGTGGATGCAGTTGAGTATGATGACATAAAAGCTATTGTTACTACTACAATGACAGGTTTTACTGCAAGAAAGATTAGTAATTTACGACCTAATTGTACGATTCTTGCTTGTTGTCCATCAAGTCATATCGCAGAAAAGGTTATGCTTAATTTTGGAGTAGAGCCTATTGTTACAGAAGTTTATGATTCTACTGATGAAATGATAAATTCATCTAAAAAATATGCAAAAGAAAAACTAAATCTTGAAACAGGCGATCTTATCATCATAACTGGAGGATTTCCTTTAGGAAAAACTAGAATGACTAATTTTATTCGAATAGAAGAATTATAAAAAAAATAGAGAGTTTTCTCTATTTTAATTTTAGTACTAGTGTTTTTTCTGACGTTTTAAAATCTCTTTCTGGTAATATGTCTTCAAATATAGTAGAATTATGATTATTAATTTCAGACTCTATTATTTTGGGAGGTAAATAACTTTCTGTTAGTAATGATTCAATTTGTGATTTTTTAAGAATTATATTATTTCCTTCTCTATATAATCCTAGTACTGCTTCTTTTATTTTGGAATTATGAATTGAGATTGTACCCAATAATGTATGTATATTTGTTCCTATCATCTCAGAATTATTTACTTTAATCATTCCATTAGCTGAACGTACATTAACTATTTGTTCATTTGTTTTATTGCAATCATTAATTGTAATATCTCCACTATCTGTTCTTATTTTAGACCATTTTATATTACTTTTGTTTATATTAATTTCTCCATATGAATTTCTTAAAATAGCTTGTTTATTTATTATAGAGTTTTCTATATATATAGGCTTTGAAAAACCACTAATTTCTAATGTATTAAAAGATGAATTATTTAATACTATTTCTCCTGCTAAACTGATTATTTTGCATTCATTTAAATCCGTATTATTTAATATTATATTACCTGACTGAGAATATATTTTTAAATTGTGTTTTTTATCACCTATTTCAATTATAGTGTCATTATAATGATTAGAAATTAATGATTCATCTATTTTATGATTATTATATGGAAGTAATATTCTATTACTATCATTTCCTAATATAAATATTTCATTATCTTTTATACCATATATACAATCTCCTTGAATATAGATTTCATCAGGAATTATATTATCTTTTCTTTCATAAGTTGCTACATGGAGAGGACAATCTCCTTTAAATGTTATTTTTTTTATCATAACCGAATCCCTTCCTTTTTAGATTTTTTTGCTTGAAAATATAAATCGTATAGTTTTTGTACTCCATTTTCTAAATAATAATAGTAAAATATATATGGAATAAATAAACATAGTGTTATTAAAAATAATAGAAGTAGTGGAATAGTACTAAAGTATAATAATCCTAATAAGAATAATATCGTACTAATTCCTGTAAAAAATGTTACAATTAAATGGACTAGTCTTTCATGTTGAAAAAATAAAATCCAAGTATATAAGTTTTCTATTTCTTCTTTTGTTATTTTTTTATAATTTATTTTTTCTTCTAATTCTTTTATATATTTTTTTAATTTTATTTTCATTTATTGTTCTCCATTATTTTTTCAGATATAGGTTTATTATCAAATTTTTCTTCAATTAGGAATTCATGTAGTATCTCTTCTTCACTTTCTACATTAATTGCTTCAATTCTATCTACTTGGCATTTTGAGGCTTTTATAATTGCTTCAATTTTATCTACAGCATTTATAACTTTATCATTAATTACTACATAATTATAATGAGGTATTTCATTTATTTCTCTATATGCGCTTTTAAATCTTTCAATTATTTGTTTAGGGGACTCTTTTCCTCTTTCTTTTATTCTCTTTTTTACCTCTTCCATTGATGGCGCCATAATAAAAATTAATAATACTTCTGGAAACATTTCTTTAATATTTTTTGCTCCATCTACATTTACTTCTAAAATAACATCTTTTCCTTTGGCAAGTATTTCTTGTAATTCTTTTTTGGGAGTACCATAATAATCTTCTCGATGGGATTTAGCATATTCTAAAAAATCACCATTTTTTATTTTTTCTTCGAATTCATCTCGAGAAATAAAAATATAATCTTTACCATTGGTTTCTCCATCTCTAATAGGTCTTGATGTATAAGAAATAGATAGTGCTAAATTGTGATTTCTTTCTAATAGTTTGTTTATTACAGTTCCTTTACCTGCACAAGTAGTTCCTGATATTATTATAAGATTTCCACTTTTCTTTTGCTTAATCATATTCTTCTCCTTTTATTATTATTTTATCTTCTTCTT
>CAMVAN010000029.1 GCA_947165475.1 uncultured Caryophanales bacterium
TTCTTCATATTGCTTGGCAATTATTATATTTAGTTTATCTAACCCTTCATTTTTCATTGCTTCTAATGCTTTTTCTTCAGTATTATTTTTCTCGCTTAGGTGGGCTAATACAATTGTTTTTGTATTAACTCCGATAATTTTTTTTAAATACTTTGCAGTTGTATTATTTGATAAATGTCCCTTATCACTAATAACTCTCTCTTTTAAAAATCTTGGATAAGGACCATCCATTAACATTATTTCATCATGATTGCTTTCTATTATATATGAATCTTTTCCAACCATTTTATTTAGATATTTTCTGTTTATGTATCCTGTATCTGTAACATATACTAAACTTTTATTATTCTGTTCAATTATGTAACCTACTGATGATGGGGCATCATGAGATGTATGTATTAACTCTATTTTTACATCATTTATCATAAAAATGTCGTCTATAAATATACATCTTTGAAATGGGACATATTCTTTGATGCTTTCATACATATCTTTTGGTATATAAACATTTAATTTTGTTTTTTTTATTAATGCTGATAATCCTTTTGTATGATCTTTATGACAATGCGTAATAAATATAGCTGAAAAATTATCAAAAGAAAGGGAATTCTCTTCTATACTTTTTTTTAAAGTTAAAAAAGAAATTCCCATATCTATAATTATATTTGTTTCATTGCATAATACTATCGTACAATTTCCTTTTGAACCACTAGCAATTGTTTTAAACTTCATATTAATAGAAATTCATTGCATTCAATGCAACGCCTCCGCGATATGGATATCCATTCCATATTGCAAAATGTAAATGTACTCCTGTTGCTGCTCCTGTTTGTCCCATTCCTCCGATTACCTGTCCTTTTTCTACATAATCTCCTTCTTTTACATATCGGCAACCTACACATAGATGGGCATACATAGTATAATATCCATTATGATGATCTATAACTATATATTGACCATTATCAACTTTAGATGAAGATACAGCAACCGTTCCTGATTGAGCAGCAAAAATATTTGATCCATATCCACAACCGGCAATATCTGTTCCATCATGTAATACTCCCCATCTCCAACCGAATCCTGATGATACCGTAGAACAAGATGCTGGCCATCCCCATTGTCCTCTTGTTGCTACAACTGAACCATATCCATTTCCATAGTAACTTGAATAGCTTTCATGCTTTCCACCTTTTACTATTATCTCAGTTACAGGTTCTTTAATAATTTCTGTCGAAGTTGAAACTGTATTTACAATTTCACCATTTACTTTTTGAACTTTTTGAGTAACTTTATTTTCTCCTTTTATTCCAGCTTGTATAACTTCTTCGTATCCAACTAACTTATCATTATCATATCTCGTTTCAGTTGTAAAGTTTTTTTCCTCTCTGAAAACTACATGGTCTTCTTCTACTAGACTAAATTGTGGTTTTAATATTCCTAATGTTACTACTTGCCCTGGAGATAACAAACTATTTTCATCTTGTAACTCTGGATTAGCTATCAAAAATTCTTCAACAGATATTTTATTATTAAAGGCTACATCACTTATTGTGTCTCCTTCTTGAATCGTATAAGTAGCTTGAGGATCTGTTGTTCCAAACAACAGGTATTTGCTTAGTTCATCAACATTTTGATATATTACTTTATCTATTGGTATTTTATCTTTTTTTATTGTTATTTTGTTTTTTATGTATATATTTTCTATTATTTTACCAGTATCCTGAATTTCCTTTTGAGTATCATTCGCATAATTATCATATTCTTCTGGAGTAATAAATGACTTGACTGTTTTTTCTATTGATTTTGTAAAAACATCTTTCTTTATTACATAAAGATTTTGATATTTACTTTTCTTATCATTATCATCTTTTGAATCAATATTCTTAATTTTTATTACGTATCCATTAATTGTAAATGGTGATGTATCTTTTATTTTTTTATATATTTCTTCATTTGTTTTTTTGTCATTTTCAAACGTTATTTGTTTTATTATATCAAGATCCTCAGGCACATATACTTTATTAACTTGATATTTTTTCTTAATTTCCTCTTGTTTATCATCTATATATTTTTCAAATGATTCTTTGGATTCTATGTTTCCTAATACTTTTCCTTTTAAGTAGACTTTGTATATAGTTTTTGGTTTCTGTGAAACATTGGTAAATCCAGAATTAATAAATAATGAAAGAAAAAGCAAGAATACTAATATTATTTTCCTCTTAAGCATTAGTATTTTCCTCCTTATTATATTCTTTTCTTAAATTAACAAAAGTTGAAGTGTTTTTTTTAAATAATAATTCTATTGTTTTTGTAGGTCCATTACGATGTTTTCCTATTATTAATTCACTTATACTTGTATTATCTTCTGTTCTTGCTTCCTTGTTATAATAGTCATCTCTATATAAGAACATTACAATATCAGCATCTTGTTCTATAGATCCTGACTCTCTTAAATCACTCATAAGGGGTCTTTTATCTTCTCTAGCTTCCACTCCACGAGATAACTGAGATAATGCTATGACGGGAACACCTAGTTCCATTGCAAGGGTTTTTAAACTTCTTGAAATATCTGATACTTCTTGTTGTCTATTAGAGCCATAATTTCTTCCACCAGAAATTAATTGTAAATAATCTATTACAACTAATGCTAGACCATTTTCACTGCTTGCAAGTCTTCTACACTTTGCTCTAATTTCGCCTATCGTAATACCTGGAGTATCATCAATTACTAAATTAGTATTTGATAACTGAGATACTGCTTCATTTATTCTTTTCCAATCTTGATTCATTAAATTACCAGTTCTTAATTTAAAACCTTCTAATTGTCCAAGAGAAGATAAAATACGCATTGCTAATTGTTCTGCGCTCATTTCAAGATTGAAAAGTGCTACTGATTTGTCTTGCTCCATTGCAACATGGGTTGCAAGATTTAGGGCAAAAGCTGTCTTTCCCATAGCTGGTCTTGCCGCTATAATTATAAATTCATTTGGGTGAAGTCCTGTTGTTAAATGATCAAAATCATACCATCCTGTTGCAAGTCCTGTTATTTCTCCTTTATTTTCTGATAGTCTTTCTAAATCAGATTGAGTTTTAATTAATACATCTTTTATTGATCGAAATTCACTTGCTTTTCTATTTTTTACTATATTTAATATTTTCTTTTCTGAATTATCTAATATTTCATTAACAGTTTCATCTACTCGATAACCTTCTTGTGCAATATCTTCTGCTGTTTGTATTAAATTCCTCAAAATGTATGATTCCTCTACATTTTTTATATAATAATCTATATTACTTGCAGTTGGAACATAATTAATAAGTTCCGTTAAGTACTCTACCCCTCCCACTTCGTTTAACTCATTCTTTTTATTTAAATCACTGGTAATCGTTGTTATATCAATAGGAATTTTCTCTTCCATTAGATTAATCATTGATGCAAATATTTTTCCATTTTTTTCTGTATAAAATGATTCTGGAGATAAATTTTCTGAAGCTTTTTGCAAAGCATATTTTGATAAAAAGCATGCTCCTAAAACAGACTGTTCTGCTTCTATGTTATTTGGTAATACCCGTCCTGCCATTTTATCACCTCTATTTTATAACATGTATTTTAACTATTGCGGTTATGTTTGGATAAAGAATTATATCAATATTATGAAATCCTAAAGAATCGATAGCATTATTAATATTTATCATGCTTTTGTCAATTTTATATCCTTTTTTTGTTAATTCTTCTTTAATCTGTTTTATACTAATGCTTCCGAAAACCTTATCTCCCTGTCCTGTCTTTACTTTAAATTCTAAAGTTTCTTTGGATAATTTCTCTTTTAATTCTGTTGCCTCTTTTATTTTTTCTTCGGTTTCTTTTTCCTTTTTTGCAAGCTCATGATTAAGTTTAGAAATATTCTCTTTATTTTTTTTGACTGCATAGCCATTTTTTATTAAAAAGTTTTCTGCATATCCATCTTTTACTTCTTTTATTTGCCCCTTTTTACCTTGATTTTTTAAATCTTTGATAAAAATTACTTCCATTTTACTCTCCTTCTTTTAATATTTTTTTTAGTTCTTGTTCTACTTTGCTAATTGTAGTATTTTCAAATTTTGCTGCTCCTCCAGTAGCATCTCCGCCACCACCTAGTTTTTCTAATACTTTTAATATATTAAAATTTCCAAGGCTTCGAGCACTTAATCCAATGGTATCTTTTCCAATCTTACCTATTACAAAAGATGCTTCTATATTATTAAAAAATAATAATGTATCAGCGACTTTAGCTAAATCTTCTCTACGATATATGGTATATGGCGTTGCTTTGGTAAAAGCGATTTGTTTATTTATTGTCTCAATATCTGATAATAATTTTTGCCTTTCAGTATAATCTTCTATATCTTGTTTTAATAAGTACTGAACCTTTTTGGCACTTGCTCCTAATGATGCCAAATAATATGATGAATAATATGTTTCTGCTGTTGTATTTAATGTGTAGTTATTAGTATCTAATACAATTCCTGACAATATGATTGTAGCATAGTATGAATCTATCTCTACATCATAATATTCTATTAAACTTGTTACCATCTCACAGGTACTCGATACCTTGCAGTCATCTATAATTGTAGCATCCTTAATCGTTGTTTTTCCTAATTCATGATGATCTATGACTAATTTTTGATCTATTTTTTTTAGTGCTTCTTTGCTTTGAACAAGATCTGTTTTGTTTGTGTCTAATATTATTAATAAATTTTTATTATTTCTAGGATTTATTTTTTCTTCTATCTCTTCTGATGTTATTATATTTATACATCCTTCTAATTCTTTTAATACTTTTTCTACCCCTCGCTCATTATTTTTATCATCAATTATTATATAACATTTTTTTCTTCTTTTTTTTAATATTTGATACATTCCTATAGAACTACCTAAAGCATCTAAATCTAAATTTTTATGAGCCATCAAAAAAATTGTATTTGCTTTTTTTAATATTCGATTCAATTTTCTTCGTTCTTTTAAAATACTCATATTTCCTCCTATAAAGTATCAATATAATTATATAATAAAAGTGTTTTTTTGTCTAATAAAAGAACATTCATAAAAAAATAAAAAATCCGTTGTTATAACGGATAATAATTTCCCTATTTTGAGTATGGCATTAAGGCAATTGCACGGGCTCTTTTTATTTGAGTTGCTATATATCTTTGATGCTTTGCACAATTTCCAGATACTCTTCTAGAAACTATTTTATATCTTTCATTTGTATATCTTTTAAGAGTTTCAGGATCTTTATAGTCTACTGTTTTTCCTGTACACATCATACATACTTTTTTTCTTCTACGATTATTAAATTCTGCCATTGTATCCTCCTTTTTTTATTAGAATGGTAATTCATCATCACTGACTTCTATACTAGCACCAAAATCTGCAAATGGATTAGAGTCAACATTAGTTCCTTTTGGTTCTGGAGCTGGTCCAAAATCATAAGGAGTTGGTTCTGAAGATTGACTGTTACTTCCCCCATTTGATGAGTTAGAGGAATTTTTTGAACTTAAAAATTCAACATTATCGGCTACAACTTCCGTAACATATCTTTTTTGACCATTATTATCATCATAGCTTCTTGTTTGTATTCTTCCTTCAATAGCTACCTGACTACCTTGAGAAAGATAATTTTTTACATTTTCTGCTTGTTTTCTCCATACAACTATATTAATAAAGTCCGCTTCTCTTTCACCTTGTTGGTTTGTAAAATTTCTGTTTACAGCTAAAGAAAATGTCGCAACTGCAGTATTACTACCAGTATATCTTAATTCAGGATCTCTAGTTAATCTTCCTATTAATACAACTTTATTCATAAATTACCTCTTTTTTAATCTTCTACTTTAACAATTAAATGTCGAATAATATTTTCATTAATTCTTGCAACACGATTAAATTCTTGTTGTGTCTCTTTACTAGCTTCAACTACATATAAGAAATAGTATCCTGTGTTAAATTTTTTAATTTCATAAGCTAGTTCTCTTTGTCCCATTGCTTTTTCTTCAATTACTTTTGCTTTTCCATCTGTTAGTACCTTTTTCATACTTTCAGCAGTTTTTCTAATATCTGCTTCTTCCATGTCTGGTCTAACAATGAACATTATTTCATATTTATTCATTTTTACACCTCCTTTTGGTCATTTCGGCTATTTCTATAGCAAGGAGTATTCAAAATACTCGAAGGTATTATAACAAAATTTTTTTTAATTGTCTAGTTCCTTTTTATTGTCTTTTGTTTTTAATATCTTTTTCTTACTTATAAAACTAAATGTACCCCAAAAAAATACAATAGTTGCATTTAACCTTTCAAACTTGCCTTTTTTAGTATTCTTTTTTAAAATAATATATTATAAAAGTAGTTATGTTCAAATAATTGATTTCTTGCCACTATTATTAGTAACTAATAAGTTTTACTTTGGTAATTGATATTGTATTTTTAAACATTGAATCTAAAATGACAAATATCTCCATCTTGCATTAAATAATCTTTTCCTTCTAATCTAGCTTTTCCTGCTTCTTTTACTTTTAGTTCGCTGCCGCAATTTATTAAATCTTCATAAGAAATAACTTCTGCTCTAATAAATCCTTTTTCAAAATCTGTATGAATAATCCCCGCACATTGTTTGGCATTCATTCCTTTTCTAAATGTCCAAGCTCTTACCTCATCTTTTCCAACTGTAAAGTATGTTGCTAGTCCCAAAATATCATATGTTGCTTTAATTAGTTTGTCTAATCCACTTCCATCTAGTCCTAATCCATCTAACATTTCTTTTTTATCTTCAAAATCTAGTTCGCTAAGTTCTTCTTCAACTTTAGCACATAGACTTACTACTTTAGCATTTTCCTTTTCTGCGTATTCCTTTACTTTTTTTACATATTCATTATCTTCATTTCCTAATTCACTTTCTTTTATATTAGCTAGATAGATGATTGGTTTCAGAGTTAAAAAACTATATGATTTAATTATCTTTTTTTCTTCATCAGACAAATCAATTTGTCTCAATGGAATGTTTTCCAATAGAGATTTTTTACATTTTTCTAATACTTCTGTTTCTAATATATCATCTTTATTTTTTGTTGTCTTAGCTTTTTTAGATACTCTTTCTAATCTACTATTAATGATATCTAAATCTGATATAGCTAATTCAAGATTTATTGTTTCTATATCTCTTATTGGATCTATATCCCCTTCTACATGTATTATTTTTCCATCATCAAAGCATCTAACAACTTCTACAATGGCATCTGTTTCTCTTATATGAGATAAAAATTTATTACCTAGCCCCTCTCCTTTCGATGCACCTTTTACTAGACCAGCTATATCAGTAAACTCATAAGTTGTAGGTATAAATCTTTCGGGTTGATACATGTCTTTTAATTTATCCATTCTTTTATCTGGTACAGTCACTACACCAACATTTGGTTCTATTGTAGCAAATGGATAATTTTCTGCTAAAATTTTTTGATTTGTTATTGCATTAAATAATGTTGATTTCCCAACGTTGGGTAATCCTACAATCCCTGCTGTTAAACTCATAATATCCCTCTTTTCTTCACTTATTATAACATAAGATGAAAAAAAAGAGAAAATTTTTGAGTATTATAAAAATACTATTTTTCTCCTTATCTAATAAAGATTTAATTTGAATTTAATAACACCATAAAACTTGTATAGTCTATAAAAAAAACTAGTCTAACAAATGAACTAGAATTTTTTTATAAAGTTGGACTTACTCCTGGACCAATTGGAAGTCCTATTAAATACCATCCTACTATTAATAAGATCCATGTTAAAGATATTATTAAGAAATATGGTCTTATCAATTTTAGGGAATTTCTTATTGTATATGGCTTTTCTTTATGTAAATTGTATATGTTTAAATATCCTATATATAACACAAATGATGCTAACATAGGAGTATATCCTTTTGTCATAGAATCTCCTACTCTCATTATTATTTGAGCAAATTGAGGTGATATATTTGACTGCATAAACATCGGCACAACTACAGGAGAAAAAATCATCCATTTACTTGTTGGAGAAGTTAAAAATAAATTTGAAATAGCTATTAGTAATAAAGTAATTATAATTAACGGAATACCTGTAAAACTTAAATGTTCAAGTAAATTTGCAAGCCACGCTGTTATTATCATTCCTATATTGCTTTTCCTAAATACTGCTATAAATTGGCTTACAACAAATATTAATATGAATAAACTTCCTAAATTTGCATATTTTTTACTGGCATTTTCTATTATTTCTTTATCATTTTTTATTGATCTACTTCCTATTCCATAAGCTATTCCAGATAATATTAACACTATAGATACTAAATATGTAAAACTATCTTGAAAATATGAATTTTCTCCAAATAATTGATTTACATAGGTTGTTTCTTTCATATCTAAAAGCATTCCTGAAAACGGTAAGTTAGGTATTAGCGAATAAATAAAGCTTAGCAGTACAACAATTGATACAACTAATGCAAATCTTAATCCTCTTTTTTCATTTTTATTTTTTTCAATACTTTTTTGTTCCTCTTCTTCTAGATTTATTACTCTATATTGTTCAGTTTTTGAAAATTCATCTTCTCTTTTATATTTTCCTATTTTTGGAGCAATTATTTTTTCAATTACTATCGTTCCTACTATTGATATTATTATGGATGCTATAATAATGAAAATCAAATTTGAGGTTAAGGAAATATGAATATTTTCATCAATTAGTCGGGCTGCATTTTGGGTATAATTCATCAAAGATACTTCCATAGAACCTACAAAAATTGATACCCCATATCCAAAAGAGACACCACAAAATGAAGTTACAATGCCTAATATAGGGTTTCTTTTATTTATAAAGTATACTAAAGCAACTATTGGAATTAAAATAGCATAACCAACTTCATTTATCAGAGATGATATTGTTGCTACAAAAAGAACTATAAAAGTAATCATATTATTTGGAATCTTACTTATATGTCTTTTAGATATTGTTTCTATAAATCCCGTTCCTTCAGCAATAGTTATTCCTAAAAGAGAAACTAATAATGTTCCTAATGGTCCAAAGCTTAAAAAGTTTTTGACGGCATTACTTATTATGTATTTTATTCCATCAAAAGATAGCAAATTATCTATTGTTATTAATGTTGGATCTAACTCCTTTGATATTATGTTTATTTCATTGTATGTTGCCTGAGTTTGAAAAACACATAATAATCCACTTAAAATCATTACTATAAAAGTTAAGAACAAAAAAACTGTGACTGGATGAAAATAAAATTTTTTTAACTTTAATTTTCTTCTATCATTCATACTGATTCCTCACACTTTATTACTTTTTTTAATTTCTTATTAAATTCTATTCGTGGAATCATTACTACTCTTCCACAATTAAGACATTTAATTTTTATATCTGCACCTAATCTTACTATTTCCCATTCATTAGTTCCACATGGATGCGCTTTTTTCATAGTTACGATTGAGCCTAATTCATAATTTTTATTTTCCATTATGCACCTCTATTTGATTATATGGTATCTTTATATTGGCTTTATCAAATGCTTTTTTTATTTCCTTTTTTATTTGTCTTTCTGTTATTATATGTTTCATTGGTTTCGTTTCAACGGCAACTCTATATACTACAGAAGAGTCAGATAATTCATTTACTCCCCATAATTCAATATCTTTTGTTGCATATTCTAACTTTTTATTTAAATCTTCAAATAGTTTATAAAATGTTTCTTCTATTTTTTCTTCTTTTTCTTCGTATGCGATAGATACGTCTACTACTGCTAAAGAATTATTATCACTATAGTTTATTATATTATCCATATAGTGATTTGCTATTATTTTCGTTGCTCCTTTAAAATTTCTGATTCTTGTTGTCCTAAGTCCAATAAAGACTACTTCCCCCATAAATCCATCTATTTCTATTGTATCTCCAATTTCATATTCACCTTCGGTAATAATTGAAAATCCCGCTATTATATCTTTTGCTAAATCTTGAAAAGCTAATCCTATAATAGCTGTTCCTATTCCTAACCCGGCTAATATTGATTTTACATTAAATCCATATACAGATAAAATACCTAAAGTTACAAAAATTACAATTATATATTTTACAATATTAACAATTAAGTATCCTAATGTTTGAACTCTCTGTTTCTGAGTTACCTTTAAGTTATTTCTTTTATTTATAGTTTTTATTATCAAATTTTTTAATAACTTAAATATTGTAATTCCTATTATTATATAAATAATAGGTAATAATATAAGAGATATATTTATTTTTATATTAAAAGCTGTGAAATACATGTTATTTTTCTACCTCTATATTCATATATTCTAGCAGTCTATTTAAGTCATTTTCATTTACAAAACTAATTTCTATTCTATTTTTTTTAATAGATACTTTAGTTCCTAATTTTTCACTTAACTCTTCTTGTAAATACTGAAATTTATTATTACTTGCTTTTATTTTTTGGGGATTTGTTTTTATTATTGTAGGTTCTTTTGTTAACTCCTCTAATTCTCTAACACTTAATCCATTATTAACTATTTTTTCAATAAGTTCTTGTTGCTGAGACTGATCATCTAATTTACTTAATACTCTTGCATGTCCCATTGAAATATTATTTGTACTTATTTCATCTTGAATTTTCTCAGGTAAATTTAAAAGACCTATCATATTAGTAATATGACTTCTACTTTTTCCTAATCTCTTTGCTAATTCTTCTTGAGTTAACTTTAATGTATCTTGTAATTTTTTGTATGCATTGGCCTCTTCAATTGGTGTTAAATTTTCTCTTTGAAGATTTTCTAATAAAGCTATTTCCATCATTTGAGTATCATTAAAATCTCTAACTATCGCTGGAATTTCTTCCTTTCCTGCCATTAAAGATGCTTTGACTCTTCTTTCTCCTGCGATTATTTCATATCCCTTTATAGCTTTTTTTACTATAATAGGTTGAAAAACCCCATGTTCCTTGATTGAATTTGCTAATTCTTCTAGGGCTTCTTCTTTAAAAATTTTTCTCGGCTGGTATGGATTACTTCTTAATTCACTTAATTTTACCATTGTAATTTGCTCTTTTGGAGTTTCATTTACAATTGTTTCTTCTACAGTATTATAGTCTAATACCTCACTATTAAATAATTCTTCTAGTCCTCTACCCAAAGCTCTTCTTTTTGGTATTGCACTGTCTGCTATATTATTTGTTTCCATTTCTTTCAATCACTTCCTTTGCTAAATTTATATAGGCTTCAGATCCTCTACTTTTTGGATCATATACAATTATTGGTTCTCCATGAGATGGAGCTTCTGTTAACCTTACTAGTCTAGGAATTATTGTATTATAAACTTTTTCTTTAAAAAATTTTCTTATATCTTCTACTACTTCAAATCCTAAATTAGTTCTAGAGTCTAACATTGTTAATAATACTCCTTCAATATCTAAAGTTGGATTTAAGCTTTTTTGAGCAAGCATGATAGTTTTTAACAACTGGGTTATTCCTTCTAATGCAAAAAACTCACATTGAACTGGAATAATAACAGAGTTTGAGGCTGTTAGTGCATTAGTCGTTATAATACCTAATGATGGAGGACAATCTAAAATAATAAAGTCAAAGCTATCTTTTATGTCAACCATTTTATTTTTTAATTGTTCTCCTTTTTGAAATCCTTTTTCAGTTCTACTCTTTTCATTCAACTCATATTCTAGTCCTGCTAAGTTAATTGTTGCTGGTAAAACATAAAGGTTTTTATATTTCGTTTTGATCATAGCCTCTGTAATATTAGATTCTCCTATTAAAACATCATAAATACTTCTTTCTATTTCACCTTTGTTTATTCCCACACCAGTAGTTGTATTTCCTTGAGGATCCAAGTCAATTAATAGTACTTTTTTTCCTAATACTGCTAATGATGCAGAAAGATTTATGCTAGTTGTTGTCTTCCCAACTCCACCTTTTTGATTTACTAATGATATAACCTTTCCCATCTAATCACCCATTTTCACATTCCTAATATATTGTACCAAAATTTAAAATAATTTTGAATAAAAAACACTATTTATTTTAAATAATGTTTTTTGTTTTTTTAATTTTTTTCGATTTTTATTATAATTTGTATTGATTTTTCAAAATCCATAACATTTGAGCTTATATCTATTCCGTGTTTTTTTATTTCTTCTGTTAACTCAGTAATTTTTTTAGATGCAGTTTCTATGGTAAATATTTCTTCTCTGTCTTCTCCTGTTGCCTTCGGTTTTTCTTCTTCTTCTTTGTTTATAGTTGGAGAAGATAAAAATATATTATTGTCCATTGGATTAATAATACTTGAGGCTTTTTCAATATTTTCCATGTCTGGTAATTTGAAATAGTCTGATGAAACATCCGCCACATCTTCCCCAGGATCTGTTTTTACTATTTTTTCTGCTGGCGTAATAAAATCATTTGATGGAATTGATGAAGTTGGATTACCAAGATTTAGTAAATTATCAAGGGCTGCTCCTCCCTTAGAAGATGAACTATCATTAGAAGTTTTATTATTAATATTTAAGCTAGTCACGGCTGGTGGCATATCAAATATACTTCCTGTTCCTTCATCGGATCCCTGTGTATCATTATTATCCAAATCTCCATAATTGATAAATTTTCCCATTTCCTTTTCATCTCCTTCTGGTGGTGCAATAGTTACTTTTCCATAATTTGATGTATCTTCTGGCAATTCTGCTGTTGGTATAAGTGGATTATCATTAACAAAGGCATTGCTTGATGCTATTTGTTCTTCTTTTTTATTTGATTTTTCTTGTTCTTCTGTTTCTACTTCCACTTTTGGATATTTATTTTTTATTTCTTCTTCAAGTGATTTTACACTCATTTTATTATCAATTACTTTTTTTAATAAATCTTTCTGTTCTTGTATACTAGGCACAGTTAGTAAACTCCTTGCATGCCTTTCTGAAATTTTTTCTTTAAGTAAAGCATCTTGGATTTCTTCTGGTAAAGTTAGTAATCTAATCTTATTTGCTACTGCTGACTGACTTTTTCCCATTGTTTTCGCTAATTCTTCCTGGGTCATTTGGTCAATTTCTAATATTTTTTGATATGTCCTTGCTTCTTCTATTGGATTTAAATTTTTTCTTTGTAAATTTTCAATTAATGCAACTTTAGAGCTTTCTTTATCATCTAAATCTCTTATAATCGCTGGTATTTTTGTCTTACCAGCTAAAGCTGCTGCTTTGCATCTTCTTTCCCCGGCAATAATTTCATATTTTCCATTTTTAGCAGGTCTAACAATAATTGGTTCTATTACTCCATGCTCTTTTATGGATACAGCAAGTTCTTTTAATGCTTTCTCATCAAAAACAACGCGAGGTTGATATCTATTTGGTATAATATCTTCTAAATATAATTGAACTATTTCTTCTTTTGCGTCTGGATACATTTTATCCCCTCACTTTATTCTTTACTATCCCTATGTTAACATTATATATTAGTTTTAAAAAAAAAGAAAGCTCTTTTTCTTTTTTTATTATATGTTTTTTTCTTTCTAATTTATCTATTTTTTAATATTATAATACTTCTACTGCTATTCTCTATTGGTAAGAAAAAACTTTCTATTTTTTCTATTATATATTTTTTTTCTATTTTTGTTTTTATTTTGGGGGTAATTTCTTTATCAATATTTCCTTTCATAGCAACAAACATTCCTCCAGGTTTAACTAAATGCATAGCTATAGTTAGTAGTTTTTCTATGTTAGCAACTGCTCGTGATACTACTATATCATATTGTCCTCTATAATCTTCACTTCTTGTATGTATTGTTTTAATATCTTTTAAATTAAGCGTGTTTATTACTACATTTAAAAAATTTATTCTTTTTTGTAAAGAATCTAATAATGTTATGTTGATATGAGGATACATTATTTTTAAAACAATTCCAGGAAATCCCGCTCCAGTTCCTACATCACAAAGATTATTTATTGTTTCTAGATTTACTGTTTTTACAATTGTTAAACTATCATAAAAATGCTTTAAATATACATCTTTTTTTTCAATTATTCTTGTTAAGTTTATTTTTTCGTTCCATTCTACTAATAGATTATAATATTTTTCCAATTGACTTAATTGATTTTTTGTAGGATATACACCTATTTTTTCTAATTCCTCGAGAAATTCTTTTTCACTCATCTTTATTGTACTCCTTCTTTAAATATACAGATAATATTGATATATCTGTAGGATTTACTCCACTTATTCTTATTGCTTGAGCTATTGTTTCTGGTTTTATTTCATTTAATTTTTGTCTTGCCTCTGATGCTATATTTTTTATTTTATTATAGTCAATATCTTTTGGTATCTGTTTCTTTTCTAGTTTTAATAGTTTTTCAGCTTCTTTATATGCTTTATTAATATATCCTTCATATTTTAGATGAATTTCCAATTGTTCTTTTATTTCTTTTTCAAATGGAATTTCTATAATTTTTTCTAAAAATTCTATATTTATTTCTGGTCTTTTTAAAAGTTGTTCAATGGTCATTGTAGAAGATGGAACATCTATTCCATTATCTTCAAAAACTTTTTTATTATTTTCTGTGATTTTTATCTTTTTTTCTTTTGCATATTTTTTTATTTTTTCTATTTCTTCTTCTTTCTTTATTAATTTATTCATTTGATTTTGATCAATTAGGCCAACTTCATATCCATATTTTCTTAATCTTAAATCAGCATTATCGCTTCTAAGTAAAAGCCTAAATTCTGCACGACTTGTCAATAATCGATATGGATCTCTTATCCCTTTTGTTATTAAATCATCAATTAAAACTCCTATATATGCTTCATTTCTTTTTAAAACTAGTGGCTTTTTCTTTTCAAGCTTTAATGAAGCATTTATTCCTGCTATTAAGCCTTGACAAGCAGCTTCTTCATAGCCACTTGTACCATTTATTTGACCAGCAGTAAATAAATTATCTAAAATTTTTGTTTCTAATGAGGATTTTAATTGAGTTGGATATATGGCATCATACTCAATAGCATATCCATATTTTATTATCTTTGCTTTTTCTAATCCTGGTAGGCTATGAACCATTTTTTCTTGTATTTCCGGAGGCATTGAGGTCGAAAATCCTTGCAAATACATATCATCATAATATTTACTTTCAGGTTCTATGAATAACTGATGTCTTTCTTTATCTTTAAATCTAACTACCTTATCTTCAATTGACGGACAATATCTTGGCCCTATTCCTTCAATATCATCTAAAGCTCCATACATACTAGACTTATTTAAATTATCCATTATTATTTGGTGAGTTTCCTTTGTTGTATATGTTAAGTGACAAGGAATTTGGTTTTCTATTTTATATTGAGGTTTTAAATCGAAACTAAATGTTAAATACTTATTATCACCAGGTTCTATTTTTGTTTTTGAAAAATCTATAGTTTTTTTATCTATTCTTTGTGGAGTTCCTGTCTTTAACCTTTTAATTTCAAAACCATATTCTTTTAGTTTGTCACTTAAAAAGTTTGATGGCTTTTCTCCATGTGGTCCCTGTCTAGTTCTTGTGTTTCCTACTAATATATCGGCTTTTAAATACGTTCCTGTTGTTAAAATAACTATTTTTGATTCTATTTTTGTTCCATCTTCTAAAATTATACCCCTTACTTCATTATCTTTTACTATTAAATCTTCAACCATTGCTTCTTTTATTTTTAATGTTTTTAAACTTTTTAATGTTTTTAACATTTCTTTTGGATATGCTACTTTATCTCCTTGAGCTCTTAATGATTGAACAGCTGGTCCTTTGGCACTATTTAGCATTTTAATTTGAAGATGCGTCCTATCAGCTATTTTTCCCATAATTCCGCCTAATGCATCTATTTCTCTAACTACAATTCCTTTAGCACTTCCTCCAATATGTGGATTACATGGCATATCTGCTATATTTTTTATATTACTTGTAATTAATAGAGTTTTGTGTCCTTTTTTTGCAGAAGCATATGCTGCCTCACAGCCTGCATGACCTCCACCTACTACAATAATTTCATACATAATATCACGTATAATCAATCTTATAGAAATATTAATTAATTCCCTATTGATT
>CAMVAN010000030.1 GCA_947165475.1 uncultured Caryophanales bacterium
CAGACAACAATATGCCTGTTCTTTATGTGAACATTTTAACCAATTTGTTCGCATGACTTAAATATTCGTTTTTCCCTTATTTTATAAGGCTTTTTAAAGATTGAATACTCTCAAAATATTTTTTATGCGAACTTTTTGCGAACATTTGCCATTTTAAGTAGTGGTTTTTGCGAACATTATCACTCGCAAACCCTTATTTTATGCTACTTTCCATGGCATTGTTTGTATTTCTTACCACTTCCACATGGGCATGGATCATTTCTTCCTATCTTTTGTTTTTTTACTGGTTTTTTCTTTGATACTTTTTCTTCTGAATCATTTGTAATCATTTTCTTTGTCTGTTCTTTTCTTTCTATGTTTTGTCTTATTTCTGCTTTTAATAAGAATATTGATATATCTTTATCTACTTTTTGTAACATTGAATCAAATAAGTCAAATCCTTCCATTGTATATGCTCTTAGTGGGTCTTCTTGAGCGTATCCTCTTAGATGTATTCCTTCTCTTAAATGAGACATTGTATTTATATGTTCCATCCAATAGTTATCTAATACTTGTAGTGAAATAACTTTTTCAAATTCATCTGTTACTTCTTGTGGAGCCTCTTTTATTTTTTCTTCATATTCTTTAATAACTATTTTTGATAAATAGTCTATTAATTCTTCTGGTTGTTTTCCATTAATATCTTTTTCCTTAGCATCTTTTTTTAATAGATTTTCATTTAAAAATTCTCTTATTTCATTGTAATCATTTTCTGTTAAATATCCTTCTGGAGGAATATGAGATTTTACTAAGTCTTCAATATGATGTCTAAAAGTAGTTAGCACCATATCGTGAATAGATTCATTATCTAGTATTCTATTTCTTTTATCATAAATAATTTCCCTTTGGTTATTCATTACATCATCATATTGTAATAAACTTTTACGAATATCAAAGTTATTTCCTTCTACTCTTTTTTGGGCTGTTCCGATGGATCTAGTAAAAGTCTTACTTTGAATTGCTTGGTCACCTAATCCCATGTTTTCCATTAGTGCGCCTATTCTATCTGAGCCAAACCTTACCATTAGGTCATCTTTCATTGATACAAAGAATTGAGTATATCCGGGGTCTCCTTGACGTCCAGAACGTCCTCTTAGCTGATTATCAATACGTCGGGATTCATGTCTTTCAGTTCCAACAACACATAATCCTCCAAGTTTTCTTACTTCATCAGATAGTTTAATATCTGTTCCACGCCCTGCCATGTTTGTTGCGATTGTCACTGATTTTCCTAATCCTATTTTTGAAATTATTTCAGCTTCTCTCTCATGATTCTTTGCGTTTAAAACCTCATGTGGAATATGAGCTTGTTTTAATAGACTACTTATTAATTCACTAGTTTCGATAGCGATTGTTCCAATTAGAACGGGTTGTCCTTCTTCATATCTTTCTTTAACAAAATTAATAATTGCTTTATACTTTGCTTCTTTTGTAGCGTATACTAAATCAGGTGCATCTACTCTGATTACTTCTTTATTAGTAGGTATTTCTATTACATACATATTATAAATATTTCTAAATTCTTCTTCTTCTGTTTTTGCAGTACCGGTCATACCTGATAATTTTTTATACATACGAAATAGATTTTGAAAAGTAATTGTTGCAAGGGTTTTTGTTTCTTGATTAATGTGTACGCCTTCTTTTGCTTCAATGGCTTGATGAAGTCCATCTGAGTATGCTCTTCCTTTCATTAATCTTCCTGTAAACTGATCTACTATTACAATTTCCCCATCTTGAACAACATAATCTACATCATTTTTCATGGAATAATTTGCACGTAATGCTTGATTTATAAAATGAAGAAGTGTTGCGTTGTCAATATCATATAAATTATTAATATGGAAAGTACTTTCTGCTTTGTCAGCACCTTTTTCTGTTAAGTTAACGCTTTTTGTTTTTTCATCATAAATAAAATCCTCTTCTTGAGTTAGACTCTTAGCATATTTATCTGCTTGAATATAAAGATTTGAGTTAGCCATTTCTCCTCCTGATATAATTAATGGTGTTCTAGCTTCATCAATTAAAACGGAGTCTACTTCATCTATAATAGCAAAGTTTAATTTTCTTTGTACTCTTTCTTCTTTATGAGTAACCATATTATCTCTTAAATAGTCAAATCCAATTTCGTTATTTGTAGAGTATAAAATATCACAATTGTATGCGTCTTGTTTTTCTTCTGTTGACAAATCTCTTGTATTAACTCCTACTGTTAAACCTAAAAACTTATGAATTCCACCCATCCACTCAGCATCACGTCCAGCAAGATATTCATTTACCGTAATAATGTGTACTCCATCTCCAGTTAAAGCGTTTAAATATGCTGGCAAAACAGACGTTAATGTTTTTCCTTCTCCTGTTTTCATTTCTGCAATATTTCCATAGTGTATAGCAAGTCCTCCTAAAATTTGAACATAGAAATGTTTTTCTCCTATAACTCTAAATGAGGCTTCCCTAGCGGTTGCGAAAGCTTCCACAAGAATATCATCTAATGTTTCTCCATCTCGTAATCTATCTTTAAATTCTTGAGTTTTATTTTGTAACTCCGTATCTGTTAGTTTTGAATATTCTTCTTCAAGATTCATAACTTCATCAGCAATTTTATGAAATCTTTTTAATTCTTTATATTCATGATCAAATAGTTTTCTTAATATATTCATGTAATCTTCTCCTCTAAGTTTTTATTTTATCAAAAAAAAGCGAGATTTAAAAGAGTTTCTCGCTTTTTATTTTATTCAGACTCTATAATACCATAGTTGCCATCATTTCTTTTATATACTACTGCTGGCAATCCAGTTTCTTCGTCCTTATACATATAAAATTCATGTCCTAATAATTCCATTTGAAGAATTGCTTCTTCTTCGTTCATTGGTTTTACTTCTATTGTTTTTCTCTTAACAATTTTTGATGTGTTTTTTTCTTCTTCAGCTTCAATTTCTGAAAAATTAAATTCTTGAGTACTTTTATTATGCTTAGACATCAATTTCGTTTTATTTTTTCTTATTTGTCTTTCTAATTTATCAATTGTCTTGTCTACTGCAGCATAATAATCTTCTTTTGTTTCCTCCGATCTTAGTATAAATGATTTTAGCGGTATGGTTATTTCTACTGTTTGTTCACGATTTTTTACTTTTACCATGACATTTGCGCGAACGTTATCGCTATTTTCTAAATATTTTTCTAACTTAGCTAATTTTTCTTTTAAATAATCTTTCATGGCATCAGTAATTTTAATTTTATCTCCATGAATAATGATTTCCATACCATCACCTCCTTGTAATTTGATTATAGCATATACTCAAAAAAAAAACCACTACTTTATGCAGTAGCTTTTTCTTTTAAAAGTCTTACATTTATAGCTTGATATCCTTTACTTGTTTCAATAAGTTTGAATTCAACTAATTGATTTTCTGATAAAGTTTTATACCCATTTATTTCTATTGCAGAATAATGAACAAATATATCTTCATTTTCTTTAAAGCCTATGAATCCATAACCTTTATCATTATTAAACCATTTCACGCGTCCAGTCATCAATTAATTATACACCTCACATTCTACCATTAATTCTTTTCTTGGTAAAAATAGTTTATCAAAATATGTACATTATTATTATTTTTTCCGTTAAATGTATTATTTTAATATTTTTTTTGCAATTTTATTTATATTTTCGACATAATTAGATTATTTTTCTAAAATAATTTTCTATTTCTTTCTTTTTTGTACGAGATATAATATTAACCTTTTCTTTATTCTTAAAAATAATTATATTCTCTTTTATGTTGTATCTCTCCACTTGTTCCATATTTATTATGTAATTCTTATTACATTTAATAAATCTTCTATCTAATTTGTTTTCTATTTTTTTTAATGACCCTGGTATATAATAATGATTTTCTTTCGTTTTTATTTTACATATTTTATTGTCTTTTTCTTTTTCAATATAAATTATATTTCTATATTCAATATTATAATATGTCTTCTTATAGCAGTATTTTAAACTATTAGGACGTTGATCATAATTTTTCATACATATTTGTATATTTCTATATAAACTATTATTTATATTATTATTTTTATTTAAGTAATGAAGTATAAATAAATTTTCTTCTTGTAATTCTCTTAGAATTTCAATATTATCATATAGAATTATTATTAATGATTTCCAATCATCTAATTCTTCTCTAATTTTTTTTATTAGTTCTTTTGTTTTTTTGTGTTTTTCTAAATGTAATATATAAATTTTAAAAGAATCTTTTTCTAAAAATTTGTGAATTAACTTTGTATATCTATCAATTATTGATATATTGTAATTAATATCATAATTCATCATTACTTTGTCTATAATATTTTTATATAGTAATAAGTCGTTTATATTATCTTCCATTATCAAATAGTTTATCATTTTCCCTCCATTTAAAAAGTAGATTTTTTCATCTACTATTTCTTTTTTTGTTTGAGTTTATTCATAAGATTTTTCGTACGTCTTGGATTTTTTTCTGAAATAATTGTTGTATGTAAAACAATCCATACTACAATAATAAATATTATAATATATATGACTTCTCCAATTATTGGATCTACTAAGGCGTAGAAAATAGACGCAGTTGCAAATAATATATCAAATCCATATATAATCAATACTGTTGCTTTTTGGCTTAGGTTCATTCCTAATAGTTGATGATGTAAATGTTGTTTGTCTGCTTGAAATGGTGGTTGTCCTTTTAATAATCTCCTTATTATTGCAAATAATGTATCTAATATTGGTATTCCTATAATTGATACTGGTACAAAGAATGATATTAACGCTGGACCTTTAAATTCTAATAGAGTTATAATACCTATTAAAAACCCCATAAATGTAACACAGTCTCCTGCAAATATTTTAGCAGGATTAAAATTATGAACTAGAAATCCAAGAGTAGATCCTAGCATAATTAATGATAATATCATTACAAGGCTTCCTGATCTCCCTTGAAAAAATCCTATTATAGCAATTGTTAAATAAAAAATACTACATATTCCACCACTTAATCCATCTAGTCCATCAATTAAGTCTATTATGTCTGTACAGGCTACTAAAAATAATATAGTTATTGGGTATGCTAGAATTCCAAAATTTATGGAAAAGCCAAAAGCTGTTATATTGTCAAGTAAAATTCCTCCATAAAATACAATTACCATTGCAGCTACTATATGAACAAGAAAACGATAGTAGTTTTTTACTGGATTTATATCATCTATTATACCTATTAATATAATAATAAAACTTCCAATTAAGATTGAGTTCATTCTTATACTTTGTTCTCCAAAGAGAATGTATCCAAATAAAAATGCAAGAAAAATTCCTACTCCTCCTAGTTTTGGCATTTTCTTTTTATGAATATGTCTATTTCCCTCTTCTGTAGTTGGAATGTCTAATGCTCCTATATGAATAGCTACTTTTCTCATTAAAAACATGATTATCGCGGAAAACAGAAAAGTAACTACTACTATTCTAGAAGCATTTAAAAGTTGTAACTTCATTTTTTTCACTTCTTTCTATTTTAATTATAGCAAATATTAATAAAAAAAACCATATTATTGGTCTTCTTCTAATTGTTTAATATTATTTAATAAAATTCCACAGCCTTCAGCAACACATGTAAGGGGGGTTTCAGCTATTAAAACAGGAATTGTTAGTTCTTCTTCCATTCTATCTGATAGTCCATTAAGAAGAGCTCCCCCTCCAGTTAAAATGACACCCTTTTCTACTATATCTGCGGATAACTCTGGTGGAGTTTGTTCAAGAAGATTTTGGCAAGCTTTAATAATTTTCCCTACGCCTTCTTTCATTGCTTCTTTTGTTTCTTCTTGATTTATTTCTATTGCTTTAGGTAATCCTGTTATTAAATCTCTTCCTCTAATTTCTAATTTTTCTCCTCTATTTGGTTTGTACACATTGGAAAAGTTTATTTTGATATCTTCAGCGGTTTTTTCTCCGATTAATAATTTATATTTATCTCTTATATATCTAATTATTTCTTGATCCAATTCATTTCCAGCAACTTTTATTGATGAGGATAATACAATTCCATTCATTGAGAGAATAGCAATATCAGTAGTTCCTCCTCCAATGTCCAAGACCATATTGGCCGCAGCTTCTTTTATATTCATACCTGCTCCAATTGCTGCTACCTTAGGTTCTTCTTCTAAATATACTTTTCTTGCTCCTGTTCTTTCCGCAGCTTCTTTTATAGCATTTTTTTCAACAGGTGTAATATTTGTTGGACAGCAAATTAGAATTCTCGGTCTAGTTATAACTTTTCTTGCTTTAGCTTTTTTTATAAATTCATTTAACATTATTTCTGTTAATTCAAAATCAGCTATTACTCCATCTTTCATAGGCTTTATGGCTTTTACTTTACCAGGGGTTCTTCCTAATACTTCATTTGCTTCTTTTCCAACTGATAGAACTTTTTTTGTTTCTGTATCTATTACAACTACACTAGGTTCATTCAGTACTATTCCTCTTCCTTTTATATATATTAAAACGTTAGCCGTTCCTAAATCTATTCCAATATCTTTTGCAAGCATAATATCTCTTCCTTCCTTTTACTATTTTACCATAATTTTATTCTAAAACCATAAAATATATATCATTTTGAAAAAAAAGAAGAAATTAATTTCCTCTTTTTAGTGAAACTTCTTTATTTAAATAGTTTTCTGGGTTTACTGCAACTGAATTTTCATAAATTTCAAAATGTAAATGATTTCCTAACTCTTGATACAATTCTGTTGTTCCACTTAATCCTAATACTTGTCCTTGATTTACAATATCTCCTTTTTTTACATTTATCTCACTCAAACTTTGATAAACAGAAATGAGTCCATTTTCGTGTTTAATTTCTATTGATTTTCCTTGTTCAGAGTCTTCATTTATCTCCTGTACTGTTCCATCTAAAATAGCTATGACCTCAAATTTGTTTTCACTTACAAAATCAATCCCCTTATTTTGTATATAAGTATCTTCTTGTTTTATTATTGAGTTTATTTGTGCTGTTTCTTCTCCTTTATAATCATAGTAGGACTTACCAACTGTAACGCTTTTATCTGTATATGGATCTATAATCCTTGTTGTTGTGTTTACTACAGGTAGAGAGTCTGTTATAACTTCTTCTGTTACATAGTCGGTTTCATCTTCAAAGTCATCTTTTAAATTTGTTCGGGATATTGTGGCTATTGCAATTAATGGAAGAATTAATAGTGCACCTATTAGTAAAAAAACATTTTGAAATTTAATCTTTTTTCTGATCATTTTGTCACCTCATTATAAGTTTGAACAAAAAAAAAGAATTTATACTTCTTTTTTTAAAATAAATTAACAGTTGTAAACAAATCCCATATAAAATTTGTAACTAAGTAGATTAGTGATATTCCTAACAGAAAATAAAATACTCTGGCTTGTATATTTCTATTTTTTTTAAATATTCCATTTATATTAATGGAGTCCATTGCCCATATAACTAGCATGGTAGTAAGGACATATAGAAAAAACTTTCCACTCATAACTGTTCCTCGTAATTTTTAATTTTATTTCTTCTTCGTACATGCTTTTCTTCTAGAGAACAAGATGTGTGTATAAATGTATTAACAAATTCTATTGCAGCTTCAATAGGTATTTTTTCACTAAAGGCTAAAACATTGGCATCATTATCTTTTCTAGTTGCGATAACATCATCTATACTATCTACTTTAGCACATCTTATTCCTTTTACTTTATTGCAGGCAATACTAATTCCTATTCCGGAGCCACATATTGCAACTCCAAAATCCACTTTTTTATCTCTAACTGCTTCACTAACTTTAAATGCATAATCTGGATAATCTGTTGATTCTTCACTATTTGTTCCATAATCAATCATTTCTATATCAGTATTTGTAAAATAGCTTTTTATTTGTTCTTTTAACTTAAATCCTCTATGATCACTTGCTATACCTATTTTCATTCTATTTCTCCTTATACAACAAAAAGCTACTATTCAGCAGCTTCTTTTTTATCAAATCCATATTTTTTATTAAATTTGTCAACTCTACCTGCACGAGAAGCTCTACTTTGTTTTCCTGTGTAAAATGGATGACACTCAGAGCATACTTCAACATTTATTTCAGATTTTGTTGATTTGCAAGTAAAGGAATTCCCACATGCACATGTTACAGTACAATCCTTCATTTCTGGATGAATATCTTTTTTCATTCTATCTCTCCTTCCGCCATGACATTTTTCTGCCATAGTAATTTAATGCGTTATTAATATATCAAATATTTTATTTATTTTCAAGGCTTTTTATTATATTTTCCGCAATTTTTCTATACCCTAAATAATTAGGATAACTATTTTTTGGATTAGAATAATAATCATTTTTAAGATTTAAAATACGATTTGTATTGATAAAAATAATATTATTTTTGTTTTCTAAATACTTGTTTACTTCTCTAATACTTTTTTTTATATAATAATTATCTACTCTTGATTCATGTATTCCTATTATTACTATTTTATTGTTATAATATTTTCTAATTTCTTTTATTAGATTATCATAATTACTTTTTATTTTTCTTATTATTTTTTTGTTTTTCCTCTCATTCATTTCTTCTTCTATATTTGTTTCATATACAATGTCATTATATCCTAATGAGAGAAATAATATATGAGATTCAATTAAATTTTTCTTTATTTTTGAAGTGTTTTCTATTTTTTCTTTTAGAGATTTTATTGTTATATCTTTATTGGAATAATCATTATTTAAAAACACTTTTTTTTGTTGACTAATCAAATAATCTTTATAGTAGTCTACTGGGCTATACTCTTTTATTCCAAAAGAATTAATTCCTAAGCTTATGTGATCGCCAATATTTAGAATCAATATTTTTTTATTTGTATTTTTATAGATTAAAAAAACTGAGCAACTGATTATAATTATTGATAATAGTTTTATTTTTTTATTCATTTTTCCTCCAAAAAAAAAGAAATATCTTTGTTTTATTATATTTCTTTTATTGAAATTTTAGCACCGACATTAGTTAGTTTTTCTACAATTTGTTCATATCCTCTTAAAATATGTTCTGCATTGGTTATAGTTGTTTTTCCTTCTGCCTTTAAGCCGGCTGCAACCATGGCGGCTCCTGCTCGTAAGTCTGTTGCTACTACTTCTGTTCCTATTAATTTTTTTGGTCCTACAATTGTTGCAGTTTGATTTTTTATTTCAATATTTGCTCCTAGAGATTTTAAGTATGGAATATGCATAAACCTATTTTCAAATATTGTTTCTGTTACTTTACTTGTTCCAGATGCTTGAGTTAGTAGTACAGTTATCGGTTGTTGTAAATCCGTTGGAAAGCCAGGATAAACTGCTGTCTTTATATTTGTTGCTTTTAAAGAATTATTACTATTTAATATTGTTACATAGTCAGTACCTGTTTCTAATTCTACTCCCATTTCTTCTAGTTTTGATATTAATGAGTCTACATGCTCTGGGATGATATTATCCACTTTTAGCATTTTTCCACATAATGCTCCTATTATAATATAGGTTCCTGTTTCGATTCTATCTGGTATTACTTCATGAAAACATTGATGGAGGTAGTCTACTCCTTCAATTTTTATAGTAGATGTTCCCGAACCTGTTATTTTAGCTCCCATGTTATTCAAAAAAGTTGCTACATTAACTATTTCAGGCTCTTTTGCAGCGTTATCTATTATTGTTGTTCCTTTTGCTTTTACTGCTGCTAGCATAATATTAATTGTTGCTCCTACAGATGCAAAATCTAAATAAATATTTGCTCCTATTAATTCATCTGCTTCTACTACAAATTTATCTCCTTCTGTTGTAACTTTGGCACCTAATGCTTCAAATCCTTTTAAGTGTAAGTCAATTGGTCTGGCCCCAATTGAGCATCCTCCTGGAAAATACATTACTGCCTTTTTATATTTTCCTAATAAAGCTCCCATAAAATAGTATGATGCTCTTAATTTTTTTGAAAGAGATTCTTCTATTTCAGTATTTATCATTTCTTTTGGGTCAATTATTATGCTTTCTGTAGATCGATTTATTTTTACATTTAGAGAGCTTAATAAATCACATAAAGCATCTGTATCTGTTATTTCAGGTATATTACAAATAGTTGCTTCTTCATCTGTTAAAATAGCAGCTGGAATTAAAGCAACTGTGGCATTTTTTGCGCCACTTACTCTTATTGTACCACTAAGTTCTCTATTACCTTCTATTTCTATTATTTTCATTTTTTACTCCTTTCAGATTATATTTGGATTTATTTATTTTATCATAGGAAATTCTATTGTTTTTGTCAATTATTTCCTTTTATTCTAATTAATAATTGTCGTAAATAATTAAAATAGATAGTAACCACCTATTAATAACAAAATAATTGTTCCAAAGTAAGTACTATAGTTATCAATACTTTTTCGTATTTTATCTCCAATTTTTATACCAAGATAAGTAAAAAACGAACTTTCTACCAAAAAAATAGTTGCTGCTAAAATGATATTTTCTCTTTTTATTCCATATGCTAACCCTACTAAAATACTATCTATGCTTACTAAAAAAGCGACACATATTTGTTTAAATAATGAGAAACCTTTTATTTCTTCTTTTTTGTTTTTATTTTGATATGTTTCAATAGCTAAATATATAAATATTATCCCTGATATTTTTTTTAAAGGAAGTTTTGCAATTTCTGAAAGTAAATATCCTATTTTATTTCCAGTGCTTGTCATAATAAAATGAAATATTCCTACTATTATAGGGAAAAGTATTATTCGTTGTTTCTTCTTTATTATTGTTCCTAAAGCTAATGATAACGAAAATGCATCAATGCTTAAACTTATTCCTATAAAAAAATATATAAGGATTTTTGACATAGAATCACCTTATATATTTTATTCTAATTTTTCGTTAAAAATACTTATCTATTATTTCTTTTATAAATGATTTGTATTCTATATTATCTTCTTTATCTGTAAAACATAATGGAGGGAATAATACACACCAAAAGTTCTCGCCAGAGGCTTTACCTAATTCAATGACTAATGATTCATAATTTCCACTTTTATATATTTGATTTTTATATTCTTTTTCTGGAAAAAAGTTTTTTCCATAGTTTATATGGAAAGTATTATTACTTTTATTATCTTTTAATGTTTTTTCCACAATTTGTTCTATTTTTGGCAATCTTTTTTCTATGTATGTTCTTGTTTCTTTTATAGAATGAAGTTGTTCTGTATGAATTAGCTCTTTTTTTATATTATTAACAATCCTCATTTTTAACAATTGATCTTCATCGGAATTGCTATTTGCAACAATTCTAAATCGTATTGATTCTTTTGGTATTACTTTTTCTTTTTGTTGTTTATTAATAGATAAAAATAATAATATAATACTAGTTAAAATAATTATTTTTTTCATAAAAACCTCACTTTCAATATTGTAGTGAGTTTTCTTCTTAAATTTTATTCATTATTTTTAAAGATAAATATCATTCTGTCCTTTCCAGAAAGGTCTTTTTTACATTCTATTTTTATGTTATCTAAATATTTATTTAATAGATCAATAATATCATTTTTTTGTTCATAGCCTATTTCAAAAGCTATTAAACATTTTTCTTTCATATTTTTTTTGATATTTTTTAAAATTTTCTTGTAACAATCCAAACCATCTTCTCCAGCATAAAGTGCTATTTCTGGTTCATTATTTTTTACGATTTCTTCTATATTTTCATTTAATTTAATATATGGAGGATTGCTTATAATAATATCGTATTTTTTTTCAATATTATCCAAAAAGTCGTTTTGAATGATATTGGCTTTTGATGAAAGTTTTTCACAGTTTTTGTGAGTAACCTTGAGAGCTTCTTCTGATATATCTATTAAATCCACAGATTTTGTGGGAATTTTTTTTTCAAGGGTTAATCCTATTACTCCACTTCCACAACCTAAGTCAACTATATCCACAGGATTTGTGAAATATTTTTTTATATAATGAATAGTTTGTTCTACTAATTCTTCTGTTTCAAATCTTGGTATTAAAACCCTTTTATCTATATCAAAAATATTACCATAAAAGTTTACAGTTCCTAATACATATTGGATAGGTATTCCTTTTTCTAATGCTTCAATTTCTTTTTTATATATTTCAACTTTATTATCTGATACAATATCTTCTAAATGATTTAATAATTCTAATGGGTTCTTCCCTATCAACTCAGCTAATAGTATTTTTGCATGTTCTGAATGACAATGTCTTTTTCCATAAATTAACAACTCTTCTATTTTCATTTACTCTTCTGTGCCTTGTAATTTTCTTTTTTGATCTTCTTGTTGAAGAGCTAAAATAATATCATCTAAAGCTCCATCCATTACCCTGTCTAAACTGTTGGTTGTATAGCCTATTCTATGATCAGTTACTCTATTTTGAGGATAATTATATGTCCTTATTTTTTCTGCACGATCTCCTGTTCCTATTTTGCTGCGTCTTTCATTTCCTTCTTTTTCAGCTCTTTCTTGTTCTTGCAATTCATAAAGTCTTGATTTTAATACTTTCATTGCTTGTTCTTTATTTTGTATTTGACTTCTTTCATTTTGACATGTAACAACAAGTCCGGTTGGTAAATGTGTTATTCTAACAGCTGAATCAGTTGTATTAACCCCTTGTCCTCCGCAACCACTTGATCGATAAATATCTATTCTTAAATCATTTTGATTAATTTCTATTTCCACATCATCATCTGCTTCTGGCATAACTAATACTGTTGCGGTCGATGTTTGTAGTCTTCCATTTGATTCTGTTACTGGAACTCTTTGTACTCTATGTGATCCACTCTCATATTTCAACTTAGAATAAACACCTTTTCCTCTTATAACAAGTTCTATTTGGCTAAAGCCTCCTGCTGTACCGTCTATTGAGTTATATACATTATATGTAAACCCTTGTTTTTCTGCATATCTTGTGTACATTCTAAATAGATCACCAGCAAATATATTTGCTTCATCTCCTCCTGCTGCTCCTCTGATTTCCATAATAATATTTTTATTATCATTAGGATCTTTCGGTATTAATAATATTTCTAACTCTTTGTCTAATTGTTCTTTTTCTTCTTCTAATGTTTTTAATTCTTCTTTAGCCATTTCTCCTAAATCAGGATCTTTTATCATTTCTTTAGTATCTGTTATTTCGTTAAGAACTTTTTTATATTTTTTATAACAATTCACAATATCTTCTAATTCACTTACTTCTTTTGAGTATTCTCTTGTTTTCTTTATATCACTTAATATTTCTGTTTTTGTTAATTCCTCTTGTAAGTAATTATATCTTTCTAAAGTTGCTTCTAATCTATCTATCATTTTTTTCACCTAATCTTTCGTAATCAGTCCTATTATATCATAATTAACAAGAAAAAGAGAAAGCAATTTCCTCTTTTATAATTATTTATTCTTCTAGTTCTAATTCATCTTCATCTATTACAACTAAGTCTTTCAATTCTTCATTTGTCTCATCATCATAGTCTTCATTTTCTGTGTCATCAAAACTATCCTCTTCTATTTCTTCTTGTTTGTCGTTTTCTATTTCTTCCTCTTCATCATCTTCTTCGTCATCTGAAATCTTAATCACTTTATCCGATGTATGATTATTTCTTAAGTCCCATTTTCCATTGTCTAACAAAATAAATCTTTTATCGGTTGATAATGCGGTATAAAAATCCGCTATTTTACTTTCAAATACGCTATTTGGAAGTTCTAATAGTTTTATTATTTTTTTAAATAAATCTGCAGTATTCATTTTTTTATTGCTTTCTTCTAATATCATATATGCAATATCTTTGTTTGAAAGTAGTTCTAACTCTTCCTTTTTCATTGCTTTTAGACTCATAGGTAGTCCTCCTGTTTAAATAACATTTCTTTTTTTTTCAAAAAACCCATTAATTTTATAACATATATCTTCGCTATTAGCAACACTTTTTTTACATTTTATTTGGGATAGTTATTCCTAATATATCAAGTAGTAAACAATTTAATTTATATACAATCTCTGTAAGAGTAATCCAAGAGTCTCTTAATTGTTCATCTTTTTCCGTTAAAATTCTATTTTCTGCATAAAACTTATTATAAGCTGAAGTTAACTTAAATAAATAATCCGTTATTTCATTTAATGATTTTGTATCTAATGCTTTATCTAGTGTAAGTGGTAAATTTAGAAGAGTTAAAATAATGTCTTTTTCTTTTTCACCTATTAATTTTGAGACTTGCTTTATATTATTTATATTTGCTTTATTAATTAAAGAACGCATTCTTATTGTAGAGTATAATAAATATGGTCCGGTTTTGCCTTCTAAATCTGAAAATTTATCGATTTCAAATACGTAATCTGTATTTCTAAAAGGCAATAAATCAGCGTATTTTATTGTCGCAATAGCAACATCATTTGAAATGGCTTCTTTTTCTTCTTCTTTTATTGATTCATTTGTAATTTTCTTTTTTGTTTCGCTTTTTACTAATTCTATTAGTTTTTTTAATGTCATTACTCCACCATCTCTTGTTTTAAAAGGTTTTCCATCTTGTCCATTCATTGTTCCAAAACCTATATATTCTAGTTTTGTGTTATCATCTACTATTCCTATTTTTTTACTTGCCCGAAATACTTGTTCAAAGTGTAGCTCTTGTCTAGCATCTACGACATACCATATCTCATCTGGATTATAATTTTTTACTCTTTCTAAAATAGTTGCTAAATCTGTGGTTTCATATGATACTGAATTATTTGATTTAATAAATAAAAGCGGTGGCATAGGACTTTTGTCATCTTCTTTTGATATATCAATGATTTGCGCCCCTTCACTTTGTTGAAGAATATTTCTTTCCTGGCATATTTTATATAATTCATCAAAATATTCCATTTCATCGCTTTCACCATTCCATATTTCAAAATTTACATTTAGTTTGGAATATGTATTTTTTATATCTTCTTTTGATATATCTACTATTTTTTTCCACAAGTCATAGTATCCTTTTTCTTTTTGTTGAAGTTTTGCAGTGATTGTTCGGCTTTCTTCTAAATATTGCTCATCTTCTTTTGCTTTTTGAGAAGCAATTGGATATATTTTTTCTAAATCTTCATTGGTAATTGGTAAATCTAAGTTATCATACCTTCCATTGTAGTTCTCATCAAAATATGGAAGAATTGGATACTGTCTTTTTATTTCATTTATTACTAATCCTAGAGGCCTTCCATAGTCTCCCAAATGGGCATCTCCTATTGCTTCATAGCCCATTATATTTGCTAGTCTCTTTAATGATTCTCCTATGTTAGCACTTCTTAAATGACCTACATGTAAGGATTTTGCTACATTTGCTCCTCCATAATCTAAAATTATTTTTTTCTTTTCTCTTTTGTCTATGTTTGAGAATAAATCTTTTTCCATTTTATTTAATATTTCATAGCAGTAATCTAATTTTAAACTAAAATTGATAAATCCAGGTCCTGCTATATTAATATTTTCAAATCTTTTGTCTTTGGATAATTCATTTACTATTTTTTCAGCAATTGCTCTTGGATTTTCATGGTATTCTTTTGCTAATTGCATGGCATCATTTAATTGATATTCTCCTAAATCTCTTCTATTAGAAGGTTCCATCGATAATTTATTAACTTCATATCCAGCTTTTTTTACTATATTTTTGATAT
>CAMVAN010000031.1 GCA_947165475.1 uncultured Caryophanales bacterium
TAACAAACTATTAAAATTTTCAAATTTTCTATTGACTTCTAATAGTTAGTCACCTTATTATCATTATAATTAAATTTTTGGTGTTTTTCAATAGAAAAAAGAATTCTAAAACTGAATTCTTTCTGTAATATATGGAACGATTTCTTCGACTTTTAATGTAATTTGTTCCATTGTATCTCTATCTCTAATTGTTACTGTTCCACTTTTTATTGTTTCATCATCTACTGTAATAGCCCATGGGGTTCCTATTGCGTCGCTTCTTCTATATCTTTTACCAATTGATCCTGTCTCATCATAGGTTGTCATAAAATATTTTGATAATTCATTATATAGTTCTATTGCTTTTTCACTATGATATTTTTTGGCTAAAGGTAAAACGCAAACTTTATATGGAGCTAAGTATGGAATAAATTTCATTACTTCCCTTGTATCTCCATTCTCTAATTCTTCAACATAATAACTATTATCAAGAATAGCTAATACAGTTCTGTCACATCCAACTGTTGATTCAATGATGTATGGAATAAATTTTTCATTGGTTTCAGGATCTAGATATTCTTGTGATACAGAAGAATACTCTTGGTGACGAGATAAATCATAATCGGTTCTGTTATGTGTTCCATTTATCTCTCCCCATCCAAAATTAAAATTATATTCAATATCACATGCTTCTTTGGCATAATGAGCTAGTTTTTCATGATCATGATATCTTAATTTTTCTTCTGGAAGTCCTAAATCCATAAAATATTTTTTTGCGTATTCTTTAAAATAAGCATATAAATCACTATCAGTTCCTTCTTTGCAGAAAGTTTGATATTCCATTTGTTCAAACTCTATCGTTCTAAATGTAAAGTTTCCTGGAGTTATTTCATTTCTAAATGCTTTACCAATCTGGCCAATACTAAAAGGTAACTTTGCCCTCATTGTTCTTTGAACATTTAAAAAGTTAACATACTCCCCTTGGGCATTTTCTGGTCTTAAATAAACTTTATTTTTTCCATCTTCTACTACACCCCTATGAGTTTCAAACATTAAATTAAATTGTCTGATATCTGTATAATCACTTTTTCCACATCTTGGACAAGGTACTTTATTTTCTTTGATATAATCCATCATTTCTTCTTGACTCATACCATCAGCGTGAGCTTCTGGATTATAATCATCAATTAAATTATCTACTCTGTGTCTTGCCTTACAATGCTTACAATCTATTAACGGGTCAGAAAATGAACCAACATGACCTGATGCTTCCCAAACCCTTGGGTGCATTAAAATAGCAGCATCCACTTCATATGCATTTGGTCTTTCTTGTATAAATCTTTTTCTCCAAGTATCTTTAATTGCATTTTTAATTCTACTTCCTAATGGTCCATAATCCCATGTATTAGCAAGTCCTCCATATATTTCACTTCCCTGAAATATAAATCCATACTGTTTACAATAATTTACTAATTTTTCCATTGTTAATTTTTCCATAATTTATCTCCTTTTTATATATGATACTATTTTTTCTTTTGAATCTATGATATTTATATAATCAAAAATATCTTCTGTATTAAATTTTTTTTCTACTATATTTTTTATAAATTGAATCATTTCGTTATAATGATTATTTTTATTATAAATAATTAATTTTTTTTCTGTTTTTATGGTTCTCATTTCTTCTATAAATGAAAATATTTCAGCTGTTGTCCCTGTCCCTCCTGGCATTAATAATAAAATATCACTTTCATTATATATTTCTTTTGTTCTTTCAAATGTTGAATTACAGTAATGAAAATTTATATTAGGAAAATCATCTGGATTTTCATTATAAATTTTTAATGTATACAAATCTATCTTTCTATTATTCTCTGTAAATTCTTTAATAATTCTTCCTGGCATTCCATCTTTCATCGCTACACCTATTATTAAGTCATTATTGTCTGATGCCAATTCTTTAGCTAAAAAAGTTGCATCTTCAAAGTAGTCTTTTGCTATTTCGGTATGAGATGATACTGAAAAAAATATATTCATTTTTACCTCCTATAAAACAAAAACTTCTAGAATATGTAAGGACGAAATATATTATTCCGCGGTTCCACCTTACTTATTCTAGAAGAATCAGCTCTTTGTATACTGCTCTTGGCTTTCCACACCCGTCATCGCACTTATGGTTTTAATATATCTTTTAAAGAAAAAAAAGTCAATATAAAATTCATTATATTGATATTTTTTTTAAATATTTAGCTTCAATCTTAGTGTTTGAGTTTTTAATAACTCTATTTTTATTTCTTTTGGAAAAAACCCAAAGTAACTCCATAATATTTTTCATTCTAACCATCCCCCATTTAATGTATCTTTCATCAATGTGTATTTATTATACCATATTTTTTAATATTACACAATCTTTTTATTATTTTTCAATTTCCATATCATATAATTCTTTATACTTTTCACAATTATTTAATAAATCGTTATGATTCCCCTCAGCATATATTTTACCATCTTCTAAAAATAAAATTCTATCACAATTAATAATGGTGCTTAAACGATGGGCTATTATTAAAATAGTAAAATTGTTTTGCATGTTTTCAATTGCTTTTTGAATTTTTAGTTGAGTAACATTATCAAGTGCACTTGTTGCTTCATCAAACAAAATAATCTCTGTTTTTTGTATTAATGCTCTCGCTATAGCAAGTCTTTGTCTTTCCCCTCCACTTAAATTTATTCCACCTTCACCTACAATAGTATCATACTTATTTGGTAAACTATTAATAAAATCATCTAAACAAGCTTTTTTACATGCATCAATCATTTCCTCTTCAGATAAATCTTCTTTTACAATTTTTAGATTATCTTTTATACTTAAATTAAATATATAAGGATTTTGTGAAATAATTGTAATATTATCCCGAATGGATTCTCTATCTAATTCATTAATATTTATTCCATCAATTAATATTTCACCATTATTTGATTCATACAATTTACAAAGCAAATTAAAAATTGTGCTTTTTCCGGATCCACTTTTTCCTACAAAAGCAACCATTGATTTTTCTTTTACTTTAAAACTTATATCTTTTAACACTTCATATCCAGGTATATAACTAAAAGATACGTTTTTAAATTCAAAATTTCCTTTTACATTATCAATATGTTTTTTACCAAATTTTTCTTTTGGATATTTATCTGAATGAATTATTTCAAATATACGATTGCATGATAGATTAAAATCTTTTATGCTATCTACTAGATTACTAAAACTTTTAACTATATAACTAATTCTACCCACATAATTATGTATAACTAATGCATATGCAATTGTTATCTCATCTTTTGATATAAAATATAATAATAAAGTAATAATTGCTAAAGTTTGAAAATCTTTTAATGTATTTATTGAAACTCTAAATCTTCTTTGAATTTTAAACATATTATATCTTTTTTCATTTAAGTTTGTTATTTTTTTATCTGTTTCATTTAAAAAACTTTTTTCAGCACTAAGCATTTTGATGTCTTTTGTTCCTCTAACTAATTCTCCTATAAATCCTGTTACTAAATCATTATCTTTTCGAATTATCTTCTCATTGTTAATTCTATTTTGGATTCGTTTTCTTTCTATAATTCCAATTATAAATACAAGTATAAATATGAATAAAAATATTCTAAAATCTATAATTAATATAGCAATAAAAATGCCTATATCAGTAATAATAGATGTTACTTCTAAACTTATTATATTAAATATATCTGCTATCTTTGTTGTATCACCTGATATTCTCTGAATAAATAATCCTGAAGAGGTTTTCTCTATACATGAATTCTTTAATTTTAGTATTGTTTTTGATAAATCCATTTGAAGTTTTTTTAGTATTTCTTTGTAACTATATCGAATATAATAATCTGTAAAAAAATCAATAATATTTCTTCCTGCTTGAATTAGAAATAAAGTTATTGCTAGATATAATACTTGTTCTAATTCATTTGAGGTTAATTTAACAATCATTTTTGCACTTATAATTGGTAAAATTATACTGATTATTATTTGAGCAAAATCAAATACTATAAACATAATAATTTTACTTTTTACATTATTTGCATATTGCCATGCAAACTTTAAATTTTTTCTTAAATCTTTCATTTCTTCCTCTTATTCATTTTTTAATTCTTCAAACAATTTCCTCATAGTTTCAGAGTTTCTTGTCAATTTTTGAATTGTTAAGTCTTCTGCTTTATTATTTGCTAATCTTAAATTATCATCTGTTTTTAATAGATTTTCTTTGGTTTTTTGTAAATGATCAATTGTCTTATCGATTTCTTCAATTGCTTTTTTAAATCTTTCGGAGGCTAGTCGATAATTTCTAGAAAATCCCTCTTTGAAATGATTCATATTTTCTTCAAAGTGAGATATATCAATATTTTGATTTTTTATATATTCTAATTCTTTTTTATATTCAAGAGAATTCATAGCTAAATTTCTTATTAATGTTATCATTGGTATAAAAAATTGAGGTCTTATTACATACATTTTTTCATATTTATGAGACATATCTACTATACCATTATTATAATAATCATTATCAGACTCTAAAAGAGAGACTAAAACTGCATATTCACACTTTTTTTCTCTCCTATCTTTATCAAGTTCTTTTAAGAAATCTTCATTTTTATGTTTGGTAGATGTTTCATCTGCTTCATTTTTCATTTCAAACATAATTGAAACAAATTCATTTCCATTTTCATCATAATCTCTAAAAATAAAGTCTCCTTTTGACCCTGTTTTTGCATCATTATCTTTTTCAAAATAACAATTTTTAAATAGTGGTCTTAATGTATTAAATTCATTTTGACAGTGTACTTCTAGAGACTCCCCTATCATTTTTGTGGATTGTTTTGCTTTAAAATCTTTATAATACGCTATTTGTTCATCCTTAGATTTTATTTTTTCTTCATAACTTTCTTTTAAATTTTTTTCTAATAATTCTGCCTCTTTTTTTTGAATTGTTAATTTTGAATTTAGATTATCCATCTCTTTTTCTTTTTCATGTAAAGCATTTTGAATTGCTAATTTGTTTTCGCTTTCTGATAGCTTTATTTTTGATTCTAAGTCTTGAATTATTTTTTCTTTTTCATTTATTGATTTTATATATTCTTTTTCTAAAGAATTTTTTGTATTTTCTTCTTTTATTTTTAATTCATTTTTAAGACTATTAATTTCTAATTCTTTTGATTGTAATTCTTCCTTTAGTTTTTTCTCTATTTTTGCTTCTGCTAATTGAATAGAATTATTTTTATCCTTTTTAAATTCTTCTTCTAGTCTTTTTATCTCTCTTTCTAGTTCATGATCTCTAATTTGTTTTACTATTGATTCATAGTCTGTTTCATTTATTTGGAAAACAGTACCACATTTTGGGCATTTTATTTCATTCATTGTTATCACCTTTTCTATTCTAGTTCGATTGCTACAACTCCAAATTTTTCTTGTTCTTCTCTTGGGTAATATATTTCTAATTCTTCTAATATATTTTCTTCTTCATTATAGCCAAGTATTTCTTTATTATAGTTTTTAATTAATACTTCAAAGTTTTTATAATTATAGATATTTATTATTATTTTTGATATTATTTCTTTTGTTTTTCTGTTTTCAAATTCTATTGTATCCCCTACCTTAATTGTACTTCTTTTTTCATCTTTTATTCTCATTTCTATTTTCTTTTTACCATTTTTAATTTTTTGAAATGGTTCATCATGTAAATGCATTTTTATCGTCATAGATATCACCACTTTTCGTTGTTTTTTACCTTAACACTTGACTAATAATTTGTCAAATTATTAATAATAAAAGAATAGGTGTTATTACCCATTCATTATTTTATAGCTTCCATAATTTGTTTGGCAGCTTTTTTTCCAGCCTCCATTGCTAGAATAACTGTAGCAGCTCCTGTTACGGCATCTCCTCCAGCATATACTTTATCGAGAGAGGTTTTTGCTTCTTCTACTATGATAAGTCCTTTTTCATTAAGTGCTATATTACTTTCTTTTAAAGCAGAGTGATTTGGATTTGTACCAAGAGCCATTACAACCATATCACAATCTATTGTATGAATTGAATTTTCATCTGGAATAACGTTTTTACGTCCATCTTCTCCGGCTTCTGTTAAAATCATATTTACTACTTCCATACCAATTACATTATTATTATCATCAGTTAATATTTTTGTTGGATTGGTAAGTAAGTCAAATTGTATTTCTTCATCCATTGCATGTTCTACTTCCATTTTTCTAGCAGGAAGTTCTTCTAAACTTCTACGATATAAAATATGAGCATCTACTCCAAGTCTTTTAAGAGAACGAACCGCATCCATTGCAACATTTCCTCCACCAATTACATATGCCTTTTTTGCTTTTTTTATTGGTGTTTTAGCATCTTCTTTATATGCTCCCATTAAATTAATTCTAGTTAATATTTCATTTGCAGAAAAGACTCCATTAGCATCCTCACCCGGTATTCCCATAAATTTAGGAAGTCCTGCTCCTGTTCCTAGAAAGACAGCATCATATTCTTTTTGTAATTCTTCTAAAAGAATTGTATTACCAACTAGTACATCTGTTAGTATTTTTACTCCTAGTTTTTCTAAGGATTCTACTTCTTTTTTTACAATACTTTTTGGAAGTCTAAATTCTGGAATTCCATATGTTAAAACTCCTCCTGCTTTTTGCAGTATTTCATATATTGTCACGTCATATCCAGCTTTAGCAAGGTCACCTGCACAAGTAAGTCCAGCTGGGCCACTTCCTACGATGGCTACTTTTTTTCCATTTTTCTCTTTCATAATTGGAGTATTTAAATTATTAAGTATAGCTTGATCAGCAACATATCTCTCTAAGGATCCAATTGATATGGCGTCGCCTTTAAAACCTTTTATACACATTGCTTCACATTGTTTTTCTTGAGGACAAACTCTTCCACATACTGCTGGAAGTGAAGATGATTTTGATATTATTTGATAGGCTTTTTCTATATTTTCTTCTTTTATTGCTTGAATGAATTCTGGAATTTCAATGGAAACAGGACATCCTTTCATACATCTTGGATTTTGACAATGTAGACAACGAGCTGCTTCTTTTTCTGCTTCTTCCTTTGTGTATCCTAACTCTACTTCTTCAAAATTATGAATTCTTTTTGATGCGTCTTGTATTTTTCCTCTTACTTTCTCATCATTCATTTTCTAATCCTCCTAAAGTTTTTTTCATTTGATTCCATTTTTCTTTTTCTTCTTCTTTATAAATATTCATTCTTTTTAAAGCTAGGTCAAAATTGATTTTATGTCCATCAAATTCAGGCCCATGGATACAGGCAAATTTTGGTTTTCCATCCACTTCACACCTACATGCTCCACACATTCCACTTCCATCTACCATTAATGGATTCATACTTACTATTGTTTTTATATTGTATTTTTTTGTTAATTCAGCAACATTTTTCATCATAATGACTGGTCCAATTGCTACAACAATATCATAATCATTTATATTTTTTTCTAGGATATCGGTAACAAATCCTTTTGTTCCAAAAGAACCATCATCTGTTGCATACCTTATCTTATGAGCAACTTTTTCTATTTTATCTCTTATCAATAATAAATTTGCACTTCTTGCTCCATAAATCACATCTACATTTAGACCTTTTTCATTTAAATATTTTACTTGGGGATAGACTGGTGCAATTCCTACTCCTCCAGCAACATAACAAATTCTTTTGTCTTTAAAATCTTCTGTATTTAAACATATTTCATTAGGGTTTCCTAAAGGTCCAGCTACACTATATAATTTATCTTTTATAGTAGATAATTCTTCTGTTGATGCTCCTACAACTTGATAGATAAGGGATAGTTCTCCCCTATCTTTATTATAATCATATATTGTTAATGGAATCCTTTCACTGTCTTCTTTTCCCATAACAATTACAAATTGTCCTGGTATACATTTCTCTATTACTAATGGAGCATTAATAATCATTTCATATGAATTTTCGCTTATTTTTTTATTACTAATTATCTTATACACTATTATCACCTTTTCCTTTATTTATTTCTTTTTTTTACTAGATTTTCAATTTTTTGAATATACTTTTGATCAACTGTAAATAATAAATATATAATTCCTAATATTATAGAAATAATATTAAAAGTAAATATCATAACTATACTAGTTGCAATTGCTACATATTTTGCATATTTATTTTTTTGTTTATATAAATATATACATGTTCCTAATAGAATTACTTGTAAGATAGATAAAAAAATATCAAATTTCGTTATGATAACTGCTCTTCCTATTCTTTGAAAAAAAATAGAATTGCATATACTTAATACCGATATAATTATTGTAACAATAATTGCTTTTTTTAAAAATTTTTCATCATTATAATCATTTTTAATTTCTAACATTGATTCATTTCCAATATGTCCATATTGGTTTCGAAAAGCATTATCATTTACTATTTGTTCTTCTTTCTTTTCTTTTAGAAATTCACTATCATTAATTTTTACAACTGGTTCCCACTTAGCTCCTTGAGAACTAATTGTAATTCCACAATATACTTCTAGTTTTGGATCATTCATTGCTTGTTTTATTTTTTCAGAATACATTAATGCTGCATTCATTACTTGTTGGTCATAATTAAAGTTAAGCCCTTTATAAAAGACTATTTTATTATCCATTATAAATCCTCTTATTACTTGTTCAAAATCAGCAGGATTTCCTCCTAATGAAATAAACCATTCTCTATAATCCATTGTTGAGTTTTGTAAATACTGAACATCTCCATTAATAATCATAAATTGAATTTTATTATCCACCCTATCACCTCTATCTTATATTATTATACAAAAAATAATAGTTCATTTCTACTTTTCTTAAAAAAATTAGATATTTATTCGCATTTTTTACTTTTTTTTGAAAAATAATTGACATGATAATTATGGTTTGGTATAATTTATTTACTTGCTGATGAGAAATAGTAAGTTAGATGGGGCATTAGCTCAGCTGGGAGAGCGCCACGTTTGCACCGTGGAGGTCAGCGGTTCGATCCCGCTATGCTCCACCATTAGAAAAGTAAAGGACTTGAAAAAAGTCTTTTTTTTTGTTATAATGAATTTGTCAAGGAAACTTGCATAAAATAAAAAAGGGAATACTTAACTTTCGCATGTTGAGTACTCACCTGTATTGGTTAGCACTTAATCTACGCTAGTAAATTGAGTGCTGTTTCTTTTTATAACTCATTATCATTTAAATAAATGAAGAATAAGTAGAATGATGATAATGATTAATGATAGAATTAAAAAATCTTTCTTAGTCATTTTCATCACCTCCTTTCGGAGGTAAGCACTCAACTGTTAAATATTCCTAATTATAATATACCAAACATATTTTCTATAATCAATGTAAAATATAATTAATAATGGTTTGCTAAAGGTTCTAAATGCTCCACCATTAGAAGAGTTAAAGAACTGTTTAGTTCTTTTTTATTTCAAAAATTATTGAAACTCCCTCTCCTATCGTGTTATAATTAATTTGTTGTTTATATGCCGATGTAGTTTAGTGGTAAAACAGATCCTTGGTAAGGATCAGCGGTAAGTTCAATTCTTACCTTCGGCACCAGATTGATTGGAAACTTGGACAATTCTGAGATGCAATAAACGAACTAACTAGTAATGGTTAGTTTTTTGTGCTTTAGAAAGAATAAGTGATAAATATGTCTAAAGAGGAAAATAAAGAACTAAAAATAAGTAATGAGTAAAAAAAAATAAAATGATGTATGAAAATCAAAGTGAATTGCAAGCTAAAGTATTATGATATGATATTTGATTGTGATATTATGGATGGAATATACTCATCTACAAATAATAAAACAGTTATTAGAGCAATATTTATTGAAGATAAAATACTTATAAGAACTAATAATTTAAAAATTTGAATTATAACTTTAGATGTAACTTAAATAAAGAAAGTATGCTCTCTAAAAGCGTATTATTTTATAACGAGTGCTTGTGAAGAATAAAAAAAGAATTTAAAAATTTTATTTCAAAGATTCCAATATAATCAACCATAATAAATTCTTATATAATAAGTGTTTTCAATAATCTTCTAACCATAATTATGGTATAATTTTGCAAATACAAATAAAGTTTGTCCCTATTAAATGCATAGATTTTATCTAGGATTTAATAGTTTAAGGAGGCATTCTCTTATGCTCTTGCTTTTTGTACACAAAAAATAAAGAAATTATGATTGAAAGCAAACCATAAACTAACTTTTAACTATGATTACTTCAACAAAAAAAGATAACTATTTTATTAGTCATCTATTAAATATTTATTTTCTAGCTGTACCTTTAGTAAGTGATTTAGCACTTTGTACATTTTCTAATAACTCTGGGAATATTTTCCCATAATATTCTGAAAATATTCGAATTTCTTCACTTGAATTAAGTGCTTCACTCATTTCAGTTTCACTTAAATCATAGCTTTCATCAAAACCATTATCGTAGACACCATATTTATTATTTATATCAAAGAAAATATAATTGCCACTTTTAACTTTTATTACATCTCCGCCAAGATAATCAGTTTTTACTTCAAATTCCACATTTGTTCCAGGCACCAAGTTTACTATATGAAAATTATCATCACTACCATAGCATGTACGTTTTACTATTACTTGACTTTTATCAATTTTTCCATCAATATGCGGATTTGTCAATTGAAATCTAAGCATTTTACTAGGTGATTTCAAAAACAATGTATAATATCTACCCATTTGCAGATTATCAAGTGATAGTTCTTTTGTTTTATCTTCCCATACTTCCATTTGAAGACCACTTTCTGCATCATAAAATGTTGCTTTGCTGTCATTAATAATATAGTTAACACCTAATTTTTCAAATAAACCAAAAATATCATTTATATTCATAGTTTCTCCCCCCACTCATTTAAATTATACTATATTTTTATTATTTTTTCATGCTTTGCAAATGTTTTAAAATATTATAATTAGCAAAAAACACACTTGTTGTATTATAGAATTAAATACTTGCCTTCAAGTTCAATATGAGATATTTCTTCTATTCATTTAATTATTTAGTAGAAAATAGTTGTTTATATTCTAATTTCAAACTTAATGTAAATCATTAAATATTTCTACAAATTATTCTTAATAATTAAAAAATGATGTTATAATGTAGATAAGATATTTGTGGTGTGTTTGTATGAGTGAAAAAAATAAAAATAGTATTAAAGATTATCTAAATTCTCATAAGGGGCTTATTATTTTTCTTACTATCTTTATCATTTATAATAATATTGGGATAGATTTCTAATTAAAGAAGAAAAAAAAGGATGCTTTAAAATACATTTATAAATCATACAAAAATAAACCAAAAATTGTGTCTTATAATGTTGTTAAAGCCGTCTTCACAGGTGCAAGGTTGGTTGAGATAAACAACTAGGAATAGTAGTTATCTTTTCTAAGAGATAATTATAAAGAAATTAAGGGTGATTATATGCAAAAACTAGAAATGTTTTTTCATGCTGGTGATTATGATAAACAAGTTAATTTTATTGTTTTTCCTGAAAGCTTAGACTTTTCAGACGAAAATGAAATTTTTTATGAAGTTGAAAAAAAGTTGAGTGAATATAAAAATGAAGGTTATCGGTTAAATAGTAATATTATACAATCTTTAAAACAAAAAAATACCTATCCCGATCCTATTCATTATAAAGAGAATTCTCCATTATATTACTCTCAACTAAGAAATGGCGCAATTGTATTTAGGTTTAATATAGATGGTAGTGTAGAAGGACAAAGTAATAGATTTGATCCCTCCTTTGAGGGTGCTTATCTTCCAAATATCAATATTGAGAATAGTATCAAAAAATATGGCTCTAAGATACTAAAGGAAATTGAAACAGCTATTCCAACTGATTTTGAAAAAATTTTATTATCAGAAAATTTTACTCTTTTTAATGATATTTATCAAGAATGTGTTAAAAATAATGATTATAGTAATTTATATAGAAGATTCTTTGTCGCTTGTGGAATGAGAAAAAAACTCATTATTAATAAAAATATTGATATTGATTTATCATATAATAATATTATTGATTCATTGATATATAAACTACATAAAAAACACTAATAATTGATTTTTTTATCATTACCAAATATTATAAAAACACTATTCTGGTTAATATACACATATTTATTAGATTTTAGTTTTTTATTCTAGAAATTAAAAATAATAATATGAGTAAACGTTTTATTTGAGAAGATTTGTTGTCTTACTTATTCATTTTTATATTGAATGTAAATAGTTTTAAAAATATTTAAATTTTTTTCTTAAATAATCTTTTTCTAGCTCATACTTGTTGTTTATATTTAGAATATGTTTTCTATTTCTAAAAAAATTATTTTCATTTTTTATAATATTTGTTTTTTTAAAATTATAATTATTTAGATATCTTTCTAATAGAAATTTATTATATAAGTAATAAATTTTATTTTTTATTTTGGTTATTATTATTAATATTACTATTATAAATATATAATTATTTATATATGTTTTATTACTTATAAAAAAAATAATAAATGTAATAAAATAACTTAGTATAATTACTATTCTATAACTAATTTTGTATGGGAATACTTTTTGTAATAAAACATTTACTATTTTTCCACCATCTAATGGATAAATTGGTAGAAGATTAAATAATAATATCCCACTATGATATACTTTTATTATTTTAATATAATATGGAAATAATACACTTAATAATAAATATGCTACCTGTTGAAATAAAGGACCCATCAATAATATTATTAATTCTTTTATTGGATTTATATTTAAATTAGATTCTACTACTGATATTCCACCTAATGGGTATAAGTAAATATGTTTTATTTTTAATTTAAAAAGATAAGAAAATAAAACATGTCCACATTCGTGTATAATAATTAGAGAATAAATTATAATAAACTCTTTAAATGATCCAGTAATAAACATTATTACTATAAAGATATAAACTAACGGATTTATTTTAAACATACTTTTTATAATCTAAGTATTTTCCATTTTTTTGAAATGATAAATATAACTCATTATTTTTTACTTCTCCTAATAGTTCTCCTTTTTCTACATAATCATATAATTTTAAATTATTAATATTTATATTAGAATAAAATGTATCTATTCCATTTACTTGTTCGATAATAATAGTATTTCCTATTTTTTCTTTTTCTCCGATAAATACCACTATTCCGCTTTCTATTGCTGGGACCATGTAATTATTTATTACTTTTAGTTTTGCTCCATTTTGATATTTTTCTATTTTTTCATATGATAATTTTTCATTAAATACTGTTTCTGTTTCTTTGATATTCTTTTCAACTGATAAGATATTCCCAAAATACTTTTCATATTGCTTTTTTATTTTTTGAAATGGAAAGCTTTTCTCATATACATTGGTTTTTATTGTTTCTTTTAGATTTGGATTATTCTTAGTAGCAATCATTCCTAATAAGAATATAATGATTGTATATAATAGTTTATTTATTTTCTTTCTAATGCTTTTCTTTAATACCAATTTTTTTTCTATTCTTCTGTTCATAATACCATCCTTTTAATCCATTTTATGTAAAAAAAAAAGAAAGTATGTTTAATTTATACTTATCCTTTTATACTTTTTTGGCATCTTATTTATAATAATATATAATAATTCCCCTACTATACAATTTAATAATAAACTATGTATAATTTTATAAATTACTTTTGATAATGTAATCGGAACTAATTGAAATATCCATAAAATTAAAGCATAACTTGACTCATATATAGAAATAATTAATATAAGAAAAATGATTAATCTAATATGAGTTATTTCATAGTTTTTATTTATATATTTTGATATATAACCTATTCCAATAAATAATAAGGCATTTAAAAATAATAGATTTGTATAGAATAAATCATAAATTATACCAAATATTAATAATATAATATAATAATTCTTATCTTTTTTATGATATAGTGGAGTTATTATAAAAATGGTTGTTATTGTTAATAATGGAGTAAATAAACTAAGATGATTTGGTAAATATGGTAGATAGTTTGTTATAAATCCATCTAATAAAAGTGATATTGTCATTAATATAATTGTCATTTCTTTTCTCCTAATATTGTTACATAATGTATATCATTAAAATTTTGATTTGTTTTTATTAATACTGTTTTACTTAAATTATACTTATCACTTAATACCTTTTCTACTGTTCCAACATATATTCCTCCTGGGAATAATTCTCCTAATCCGCTTGTTAAAACCGTATCTCCTTTTTTAATCTCCGTTGTTTTGTCTATTCCAGATGCTTTAATATATCCTGTTTTTTTATCAAATCCGTTCAATATAGCATAGTTATCTATTTCATTTGTCTTAATTGCAACACTTACTTTAAAATTTATATCGTCAGATGTTATTAGTTTTATTTCACTTGAATTGGAATATACTTTTGATATTTTTCCAATTAATCCATTCTTTGTTACTACTGCCATATTCTTTTTAATATTATCTTTTCTTCCTTTATCTATCATTATTGTATTAAACCAATAGCTTTTATTTCTTGATAGAATTGTTGCGTTTATTGGAGAGTATTCAGTTAAGGTATGATTTAGGTCTAATGTATCTTTTAATTCTTTAATTTCTTTTTCTAAAGAAGTATTTATATTTTTTTGAATTGTATAACTTTCAGTTTTATCACTTTTACAATCTTTTTTTAAGCTTGATATTGGAAAGAGTTCTGTTTTTTGTATAAATGTACTTATACTATTTAAAATATTCTCTATTTTTCCTATTTTTCTATTAGCATTTATTGAAATTATAATCAATATAATACATACTACTCCTACAATAATTCCTATAATCTTTTTTTTATTATTTTCTTTTTTTTTCATAAACATCATCTCTTTCTTATTATAGTATAAAAAAAACTTTCGTTCAATTAAAGATTTAAGATATCTTGATTTTCATAAAAACTAAAGTATTTATTTTCTCCTACTATTATATGATCTATTACAGGTATTCCTTGTATTTCTCCTGTTTTCATCAAGGCTTTTGTAAATAATATATCTTGTTTACTTGGTTCTACATCATTTGATGGGTGATTATGTAGACATACAATAAAACTTGCACTTAACAGATATGCCTCTTTAAATACTTCTCTAGTATGTGTTGTTGCACTATTAATTGTACCAATGAATAATTTTTTTCTTTTTATTAACTCTTGCTTATTATTAAAATAATAGCAGTAAAAATATTCTTGTTTCAATCCAGCAAATAAATATTTAGAGTCTTTCCATATTTTCTCAGCGTTTTCTAATTTTTCTAGCTTATTGTTTTCTTTTAACCAAATTCTTTTTCCTAATTCTATTGCTGATAAAAGTTCCATTGCTTTTACTTCTCCAATTCCATTTATAGATACTAATTCTTGTAGTGTTACATTTTGTAAATCTTTTATATCTATTTTTTTTAATAATTCTATTGATAATTCATTTACATTTTTTCCTTTTCTGCCTGT
>CAMVAN010000032.1 GCA_947165475.1 uncultured Caryophanales bacterium
TTTCATCTCTACTATAATAAACATCTCCTACTTGCGGATATAAATAATTACCATCTTTATCCCAATGAGCGCTTATTGCTTCTTCATTCTGTAACAATTTATTAGTTTCTATTCTTTTTGCATAAAAGCAATAACCAGGTTCAGAATAAAAACCATCAGATTTAATTACTCCATTTTTTGAACTTGCTAAATCTTGACAATATTGAGCATCACTTCTTGTATCACCAGACTCTTTTTCAATTTTTTCTTTATATATAGAAACTCCAACATTCAAATTATATTTCGCAAGCATTTTTATTTCATCTTTATTAGAATCAATAATATAGAAGTGTTCTGTTCCACATGCTATTTCACTTCCTAAATCTTTTCCATTACCTGATACTACTTTGCAATATTCTTTGGCATCTACCATACATGGCATAACAATTGCAAATAATATAATTGGTAATACAAATTTCTTCATACTTTACACATCCGATTCTTTATCTATTCTATCTTAATTATATTATATATATATATATATATATGAAAATCAACTTTTTCTATATAAAACATACTTTCAAAAGTGTAAAGTAACTCATCGTAATAATCGAGCATTTAATTTCAAATAAATAATAAGATTAATCATTTTTAAATATATATTTGCAAATGTCAAAATGTATGTTATATTTTATCTAGCAATTGAGTCAATCTCAACTCATAGATTTGTGCCGATTTTTCGTAAACATGTTAAATCATGGCCCCATTAGGAATATGAAAGGAACTTGATAAAAGTTTCTTTTTATGTTATTATGTATGTAGCAAGAAATCTTGCATAAAATAAAAATGGGAACATTCAGTTTCGCTAGTTGAATGTCTACCCAAATATTTAGCTAGACATTTAATCTATGAAGATTAGATGCCTTTTTTTATTACTATAATTAAAATGATTAAAAGGAATAAAATGATAGAGATGAGCTTTAAAACTTTTATGATAAAAGTTTTAGTTTTCATTTTATCAAACCTCCTTTCTTCTAGAAGATAAGAAGGTAGACATCCAACAACTAAATGTTCCTAATTGCAATATAACATTATCTCTAGTAAAAATCAATCGAACATTTGCATATTTAAATAAGAATTAAAATTTGATTAAAAAGCATTTGAAATAAAACAAATGTATGGCAGAATATAAGACAAGTTATATTTTAAGGAGGATATTAAATGTCAGTTAATTCTTATTTGGAAAATTTAGGATCAAGTTTAATACTTTCAGATTCAGAAAAAGAAAGCATCAGTAAATCTATTAATTATTTAGAAAGAAATTTAAAAGAGAATACTTTGTAACTACAAGACTATAAATATGATTGTATTCGATAATGTTAATAATTATACTCCTCAAACTTTCTTAACTAGATTAAAAAATTTTGCTGAAGAATATTATAGTCGCTCAGAAATATATCAAGATTCACCCACTATTGTACTTGAATTAAATCATATAAAATATGAACTTGTTCCAGCCTATAAAAGCTACATGTTTTATTATATTCACGATGGTAAAGAAGGATGGCTAGGAACAAATCCTAATGATGTTAATTCATCATTAAGAGAAGCAAACAAGAATTGTAAATTTATGCCGGTTTTTCATATACACGTTAAATTGAATTTCCTTGTTTAAATAAAAATGAAAATATTTCATTTGGCACTGTTAAATGTCTATCAACGTCTGTGTTTAGAAACTTATTGCAAGTTATCATAAATAGATATTAATTGATAATACTCTTATAGAAATAACAAAAGGAAAATCATTCTAAATAATGATTCTCCTTTTTTTTACTCTTCTAATGAAGCTTCCATTAACTTTTTATTAACTCTAGTCTGTACTTCTATATAATATGCTGTTTCTGCATCATTTAAATCTTCCTCTTCCCATTTTTCAAATTTATTTAACATATCATTATATTTTGTCATGTAATTTCCATATTCCATAATTAATTCATAATCTGATGAATTAGAACTATATTTTTTCATAAACCCTATATATTCGTCTATAAACTTTTCATAACTATCCATTGCGTTTTTAAAATCTGTTCTAAGATTATTATTAATAGTTGGTGAATTATCATTTGAAGATGATTTTTGTTTTTCTTTTTGAGTATCTTGTGTCGTTGTATTTTCTTTTGTACTATCATCTTCATCTATGGAATCAACAGATATATACATTGTTTTGTTTCCCTTAAATTCTATAGTTAATTCATATTTTTCGTTATTTTCCGCAGAATAACTAGTATCAGTTTTTGAATAGTTATTAACAAAACCCATTTCTTGGCATGCTTTAATATAATTTTCAAATTCTTGTTGAGAAGTATTTCCAATATATACACTAAATGAATCAGATTCATCCAATGATATTTTTCCAAGCATTGAATTTGGTTTTGGAATTTTAGTTGCTAAGCCTGTTGTTGGCCAAATAATATTATTCATTTTCATTGGAGCATCTAACTCTATAGTTAATTCTTTATCCTCTTCGTCCCAACTTAGAGATATTTTATACCCCTCTTCATTATAGCCTAGATATGAATCTATATCGTCCTCTGCATCAATTACATATCCTTTTTTTATTGTATCATCATAATATTTTTTATATAATTTTTTATCTATTCCACAAAGTGTTATATTTAATTTATCCTTTGAATTAAAATAAATTTCACCATTATGTTTGTTTAAATTAGGGATTTCACTTCTAAGATAAATATCATCAATATCGAATTTTTTGCATTCTGTCAATGTATTATATGTATTTTTTTTATTACTTAGAGCAATAAATGGAATTATTAAAGCAAATCCTATTAATGCTAAAACAAGATATAATTTTTTATTTTGGCTTTTGATTATTTCCATACCTAATAACCAAGAGCCAATAAATAAGCCTGTTTGGATAAAGGCAATAACACCTGCTAAACTTAAACCGCTTGTAAAAGCAATAATTCCGCATATGGCTGCAAATATAAGAAGAACTTTACTTAGTTTCCCTTTTTTAAAATTATCAAGAGCTTTTAATTCTTCGAGCTCTTTTTTTTCTTTTATTGTTTGTTCATGATTTTTCTTTCTTGCTTGTAGTTTTACATCCTCTACTCTTCTTAATTCGGATGCATCATCACTAATAAATATTTTAGCTCCACAATACTGACAAAATATTTTGTCTTGTTCACTATTTACTTCAAGCTCTCCTCCACAATTATCACATTTTAATTTTATTGTTTTCAAATTTATTATCACCTCTCTATTTAAATTTAATATATCAAAAATAATTCTAAAAAAACAGGCCTTCTCAGTTCGCGGAAAAAACATCTCATTTATATGAAAATGTGAAATGAGGTGAAGTACATGGCCACTTTTGAAAGAAATTTCTATTTTAATGATAATATTATGGTTAATGTTTCTAATAATATTAAAAAATATAGAAATCTTGCTGGTATAACACAAGAACAATTAGCAGCTGATGTTGGCAAATCATATGATTTTATCAGAAGAATAGAATATAAGAAAGGTGATATAGGATGTTCAATTGATACTCTTTATAAAATATCCGTTGTATTAGGCGTAACAATGGATAAGTTCTTTGAATAATCTATAATTAAAAGGGACTTTATTAAAAGTTCCTTTTTTTTAATAATTTGTTTAATCTTTATTGAATTTTTTATAATCTTTGAGTATGATAAAAATTGTAAGATTTACTTTGGAGGTTTTTTATGGGAATTAATGAGAGAGCTCGTAGAAAAATAGTTACTACTAAATGGAATGATACAAATATTGATTTTAGAACTATTGGAGTGATTTTTATTTTAGAAGATGGTAGTTTTCTTTATGGAAAAATTGATAAAGAAATATTAGATCAAGATGATGAGTTGGGTCATAATGATATTTTTTAACAATGTGTAGAAATGATGAACATTACTGCTCTTGCTAATTGTAATCATCAAATGGAATATGCACATGGATTAGCTTCAGATGAAATAAATATTGTTAATATTCAGATTATTCCAAATGGGGAAATTATATGTGCACTAAACAAAAATAGTACTGATGAACAATTAGAAAAACTTTACTTTTTTGTTGATTATCTTTCTGATAATAATACCTTTAGTGCAGATATATTGTATGATAACAAAATAAAAAATATATATAATAAAAATAATGATGATATAATAAATCTAGGTCTTCCTGCCAGTGAATTTAAAAAACAATTAGAAGAAGTATTAAATAGTTTAAAAGAGACTAAAGGTCACTCAAAATAAAAAATAGACTGTTTATATTAAGCAGTCTATTTTATTATACTTCCTCCCCACTCTATTACTGTAAATCCTTCTCTTTCTTGTTTTTCTAACACTTCTTCTTCTACAGTTATTTTTTCTTTTAGTGGTTTATAGTCCATTAATATTCTTATTACTTTATCTGGTTTTGGTTCAATTATTAAAGGCATATAATTATCTATTTCATCTTGTTTTTCAAAATAAATATAATTGTACATATTTTTTTCTAGTTTTGGTAACCAATATACAATAAATTCGTTTGCTTCTTTTTGATTTAATCCTAATATAGATAATTTTTCTTCTAAGAATTCTATTGTATCTTCTCCTTTTACAACAAATCCTTCATCTTTCATTTCTATTTTATGATTTATTCCTTCCCAGTATAATCCATAATATTCTTTATTATTTTTATCTATTAATGTTCCATCAGGTTTTGCTAGTACTTCCCATCCGTCATTATATTTTGGATAAGTAGTTGTTAAAAGATTTTTATTTTTTAATGATACTTTTATATTAGTATCCTCTTTTGGATATAAATATATCATTGGCTTATATGCAACATTTGGATCACAGTGTTCCTTTTTATTTACTTTGTTTTCATATTTAATTTCGATACTTGTTTGTTTTTTAGGTATTTTAACCAAATAATCTAACTCTTCCGGAGCACATCCTCCACATACTTGATCATATTCTATGTGGGCTGTTAATACATTACCTTTTAATGTATAGCCAAGTAATGATATATTTTTTTCTGAACATGGGTCATATCTAATTTGTAAAAGAGCATAATTGTTATTATTAAAATCATCTTCTGTTAAATAATTTTGATTAAAAATTGTTTCTAATTCATTTAATGATGTAAATATATAATTTTCTTCTAAGTAAACTCTTTCATCTTTTCCTTCTACTTTTATGTAATCAGTAAGATAGTTTTTTTTATCTATCTTTGTTGAGAAACTATTTACTAATGATATGATTAGTAAACTAATCACTATTAGTATTAAAATGATTGGTATTATAATCTTTTGTTTCATATTATTTTTTTTCTCCTACACTTTTTATTTTTTGTAATTCAAAACGATATTTTTGCTTTATATTTGGATATTTTTCATGATCAACTTCTGATAAAAACATCTCTAATGGCCTTATCCATAACTCACATTCTCCAAAAAGATGTCTGTAAATAACACATTCTTCTCCGGTTTCTGAATATTTTCCTATATCTTCAACCAAATATAAGTCTCCTTTAAAATGTTTATATATACCATGAATTTTTATCTTACGCATATCACTCCTCCTGATTTTATTTTATCAAATCTTTGTAAAAGAAAAAAGACTTTTGTCTTTTATCTACAATTATTATTGTTATTGTTTGTACCAAAACCCCAAAATAAGAAAAATATAATTAATATAATAATAAAAATTGCCCACCAACTGCCCATGCCATCATTATTATTTTGATAACTTGGGTATACTGGATATCCATATGAATACATAAATATTCTCCTTTCATGATATCGTATGAAGAATATTCATTTTTGTTCAAGACATTTTTATTCTACCGTTACAGATTTTGCTAAATTTCTTGGCTTATCAATTTCAAGGCCACGCTTATATGCAACATAGTATGCAATCATCTGAAGAGTTGGTACTACAAGGATTGGTTGTAACTTTTTATGGACTTTTGGAATTATTATCTTATTTTTATAATTGCAGTCATCTGTTCCAACATAAATTGGAATAGCACCTCTTGATATAACTTCTTCTAAATTAGATATCGTTTTATCTTTTGTTACTTCATCTGTTACAATAGCAAATACTATTGTCCCATCATTTATTAAAGAAATTGTTCCATGTTTTAGTTCTCCAGCTTGATAGGAGTCACTATGAATATAAGAGACTTCTTTTAACTTTAAGCTTCCTTCTTCACTAATAGCATAATCTATTCTTCTACCAATAAAATATACATCTTCATTTTTATATATTGCATCTGCTAGTTTTTTATAAAAACCACTTTTGTCTAATAATACTTTTAATTGTTGTGGAAGAGATAATAAATCTTTCATATATTTATCATCTTGATGTACTTTATAGGATAGTAAGGATAAAAACAGTACTTGTAAAATATATGCTTTTGTTGTTGCTACAGCTACTTCTCTTCCAGCTTCTATTAATAACTTATAAGTACATTCTCTAGCAATAGTTGATGTTTCTACATTTACTATTGCTAATGTATCTATCTTATTTTCATTTGCCTTTCTCATTGCAGCTATAGTATCAGCAGTTTCTCCAGATTGTGAAATTAAAATCACTAAAGTATTATCTTCATAAATAATATTTCGATATCTATATTCACTAGCAACTTCTACTTCAACTTTTATTCCATCGTCCTCAAATAGATATTTTCCTACTTCTGCAGCATAGTATGCTGAACCACATCCTACAATATGAATGGATTTATATTTACTGATATCTGGTAACTTATCTAAATTATCTTTATATTTTTTTATTATATTTTCTACTAGGATAGGTTCTTCCATTATTTCTTTCATCATATAATGTTCATATCCTAGTAATCCACTTTCCTCTTCTTTTAAAGTGCTTTCTTCTACTTTTCTTTCTACTTTTTTCCCATCTTTTGTTATTTTATATCCATCTTTTGTTATTTTTACAATTTCATTTTCTCCTAATAATACATATTTCCTTGTTTGATTTATTATTGCTCCTATATCACTTGTTACGTAATATTCTTTTTCTCCTATTCCAAGTATTAATGGGGATTCACATCTTATAGCGTATAAGCTATCTTCTTCTTCAGATATTATTGCTAAAGCATAACTACCTTTTAATTCTTTTATTGATTTAGTGATTGCTTCTTCTATTGAATTATTATAATAATGATCAATCAAAGCGGCTATTACTTCTGTATCTGTTGAACTATGAAATTTTATTCCTTCTTTTTCTAGTTTTTCTTTTAATATAGTCGCGTTTTCAATAATTCCATTATGAACTAAAGTTATTCTTCCTATTTTATGTGGATGAGCATTTTCTAAATTAGGCTCACCATGAGTTGCCCATCTAGTATGAGCGATACCAATATGACTATCTATTAGCTTTTCTTTTTCTATTTTCTCTTCTAAATATTTAATTTTTCCAACACTCTTTATGATTTGAATTTTATTTTCATTTTTTAAAGCTATTCCAGCTGAATCATACCCTCTATATTCTAATTTTTTTAAACCTTCAATTAGTATATCTTTTGGACTTCTTTTTCCTAAATATCCTATAATTCCACACATATTTTCTCCTTATCTAGTGATAATATATTCTTTGTTATAATACTATTTTTATTTTTTTGTAATATATTTTACGAACCACTTAATCCGCAGTAGTATCCGCCGAATTTTTCGATTTCTACTGTCCTCGTCAACTATTATAGTCCAGGCGCTAAAGTAATATACAACCTTTCTTTTATTACTTTTGTTACTATTATACAAAAAAAAGAAGAAATTTTTCAATGTCTCTACCGAATTATTTCTTCTTTTGTAAATAAATAACTTGTTTTTTCTTCTGTATTTTTCTTTTGTTTTATTTCTTCATCTTCTCTTTTTGATTTTGATTTAATGTTCTTATAATTTAATTCGATGGATTTTAGTTTTTGAAGTTCTAACATTTCTTCTGACGATATGGCTCCTTGTTCTTTTGCTTGTTGAAGAGTTAGTATTTTTTTTGTATCAGTTACGTAGATAAGATTACTATTATCCGTTTTATAAGAAGCGTAAAAGGCTTTATTATTTAAACTTGTTTTTAAAATTATTTCATATTGCTTGTTATCTTTATTGGTTACTCTACATATTCCTTCCTGAATATCTCCTATTTCTCGATTTCTAGAATCGTTGTATGCTATTTTTAAATACGCTTGACAGTTAGCCTTATTTTCACTATTTTCTTCCCAATATTTTGTATTATTGTTTTTATTGAATTTTATTGTTACAAAGCTTAACAATACTAAACATAAAAATATACCATAAATTACTAAAGCAATTGGGACATTTACTCCACCTTTTTCTTTGCAAATATTGGCAAGTGTAAATTTATCTGTCCCTTCCATTTCACTTATTATTTTCTCTACTTTTCTTTTAGAAACAAAGATATAATAATAATTAAATGCAAATCCTATAATTACCATGGACAATAATAAATATATTAATAAATTAGTTTTAATAATTAAAATCAAAAAAAATGTAATTCCTAATCCAATAATTCCAGTTATATATAACTTTCTATAAAGAAAATACATCCAATTAAATAGGAAAGCCCATATATTGAATGGCCATTTTTTTATTATCTTATAATCTTCTCCTATAAATGCTTCAAGAAGAGCTTCATTTTCATAATAAAATTGGTTTTCTTTTTCTCCACTTGCATTTAGTTCTTTAAAACTATCAGAAGAGTTTTCTTCTAATAGACTATTATTTTCTGTATCAAAATCATCTTCGTTAAAATCACCATTATAATAACCACATTCTGTACAAAAATAATCCTTATTTTTAATTCTTTTTCCACATTTTTTACATCTCATATAAAATCACCCTTTATTTATTTTATTCTTCTGATAGATGTTCTATTTTTCCATATTTTTCTTCTTCCTCTTCTTGAATTTGTTTTTCAAATAATTTATCAAATTCTGGCATAGATTTTTTTATAACATCTGGATATATATTTTTACTATTTATTATTGCTTTTTTTATATCTATTACGTTTACTTCCCATCTATTATCAAATAAGGCGTTCGAAAAAGCTTGCTGGACAATTGTTAATGAAACATCTGGATATCTTGAACCTATCTCATAAATTCTTTTATATTCGCTAGTTATATCGGTGATAAATTCCATTAATCTTTTTTGAATAAATGGGCTATACTTCATTTTTGCCCCTGTTCTTTTTTCTATCTTTGGAAGAGTACCAACAAGTATCTCAATATTTTCTTCTCTTGTTGGTTCAAAAATTTCCACTTTTTGAAATCTTCTTACAAAAGCTTTATCTCTTAGTATGTATCTTTCGTATTCTTCTGTAGTGGTTGCTCCTATAACTTTGATATCTCCTCTATCTAATGCTGGTTTAAACATATTAGCAAAGTCTAATGCTTCTCCTTTTGTTCCCATTAAAGTATGAATTTCATCTATAAATAATATTAATTTTGTTTTGTCTTTTAACTCATCAATTAATGTTTGTACTTTTGACTCTCCTGTTACTGGATCTGTTCCTAGTAATGCAGCAGTATTTAGTTTAATAACTTGATAATCTTTTAAAATGTCCGGTACCATCCCTTTTTGAATTCGATAAGCTAATCCTTCTACAGTAGCAGTTTTACCAACACCAGGTTTTCCTATTAACACTGCTGATTTATCTGGAGTTAATAGAATTAGTATTAATTGCTTAATTTGTTCATCTCTTCCAATTGCTGGATTAGTAATGTATTCATTTTCTTGAAAGTTTTCTCCGTAATTTTTGAGCATACTAATTCTTTTTGATTTGATATTGAAATTTTCTTCTACTTTTTTATCAAAATATTCGTTTAAGTCCATTTTTTCACATCCTAGTTGTTTTTATTATAACATTTATTCTAAAAAAAAAGAAGAATTATTATACTATTCTGTAATTCTTATAATAATTATTTTTTTCTTTGTTTAAGCATTTCAATAAATCCTAATAATAATCTTTTATTATCAATTGAAATCCAAGATATATTTTCTAGGATTTTTTCTCCTTCTTCATATAATTCATTCATTTTTTTCTCACAGTTTTCTTTTGCTTTACTTTTGATAAGAATTTCTTTTATGTTTTCTATGTCTTTTTCATTAAAATCTTTTTTCCCACAATAGTTTAAAAATTCTTCTTTATATTTTGTTTTCATAACTTCTTGGTATAATAATGTCTTTTTATTTTCTTTTATATCTGTTGCTAGATTCTTTTCTACTTCATTTGAAAATATACCTAAAATATCATCTTGTATTTGAAATGCTATTCCTATTTTTTCTCCAAATATCCTTATCTCTTCTATTTTTTCTTTTTCTGCTCCAGCAAGTAATAGTCCTAATGATAATGGTCCTGAAATTGTGTAAATTGCTGTTTTTAATAAATAAATATTATAAATATTATTTTCTAAATGTTCATTTGTTTGATTTTCATATGGAAGGGTTACTTCTAATATTTCTCCTTTAATAGTATCTAAAACCACTTTATTATAATAGCTAAGTATTTTTCCTAAATTACTATCTTCTTGATAGGAATCTGAAATTATTTTATTTGCTAAATATAGTCCATAGTCTCCTACACATAAAGCAATAGAATTTGAAAGATGAACTTTATTATTTTTCTTTAATGATGCGTATTTTATTTTATTACGATAACTTATCGTACATTTTCCTCTTCTTATATCATCTTGATCAATAATGTCATCATGTACTAATATAGCTGTTTGAAAAACTTCATAGGCTAAAGCAAGGTCAATTGCATATTCATTATCTTCTTTTAATAAATTATAACCTAAAAGTACTAATAATCCTCTAATATTTTTACCATTCGAATTTAAATCTGTAAAATAGTTTAGATTTTCTTTTATTATTGGATTAGTTTCTTCTAAAAGTTTTCTATTAAGTTTATGTATTTTATCATCTATTATTTTTTTCTCTTTTTGATAATAATTAGCAAATATTTCAATATTATTTGTCATATGTTTTTTACCTCTTTTTTTAAAATGGTTTCTAAGATTATTAATCCAACTCCTATAGTTATACCAATGTCTGCAAGATTAAAAATTGGAAAACTATAATTAAAAATAGAAAAAGATAAATAGTCAATTACACTTTTATGTATTATTCTATCTAATAAATTACCATATATTCCACCTAGTAATAGTCCAAATGATATTCTTGATATTTTAGTAATATCTTTTTCTTTTATAATATAATAGTTTAGAATAATAATTGATAAAAAACTGATTAATAAGATTATACTTGAATTATCTTGTAGAATGGAGAAGGCTGCTCCTGTATTTTTTACATAGTATAATGAAAAAAAGCTCGGAATTATTGTTATTTCTTGATAAAGATTCATATTTTTTTGAATAAGAAGTTTTATTATTTGATCTAGTATCAAGAGAAAAAAAGATATATAATGAATTGGTTTGTTATTATTCATTTTCCTCTCCTTTTAAATATTTAAGTTTTTCTATTATTACTTGATATTGATCTATTCTTTTTTCAACATGTCCCCTTATTTTTACTAAATCATTTTTTTGGATATTCGGAAATTGTTTAAACATTTTTGGAAACATAGTGAATTCCATTGTTTTTGTTTCATCACTTCCAGATATAAAGGCCATTTTATCTCCTTTTTTTGTGTCAATTATTTTTATTTTTTCAATTAAAATTAATACATCAATTGTTTGATTAAAATAGTTTTCTATCTGATTTAGTTTTATACAGTTTGGATTATCCTTTTGATATATTACGGTTGGGTGAGATGTTAGATAAAATCCAAATAGTTCTTTTTCTTTTTCTAATAAATATGATACTTCATATTCTTTTTGATATTCAATATCTGGTTTCATTACTAGAGATGGATCAATATCTTTTGTAAGTTCTGCATAATTAAATAAGCTATCTAAATTATATATTAAGGTTGCTCGATTATAGTGAAATTCCTCTAAAACATTTGCCATAATTAATGTTTCTAATGTTTTTTTCCCAACTCCTGCAATATAAAGTCTGCTAAAACAATCATATATATCTTGAAATGGAGTGTCTTTTCTTGCATTTTTTATTTGATTTGACACTACTATTCCTATTCCTTTAATATTCGAAATTGGATATATTATTTTTCCATCTTTTAGGGTATATTTAGTATCACTATTGTTAATTGTTGGTTTTTCAATTATTAGTTTTTCTGCTTTAGCTTCTAATATATACTCATTTGTCTTTGTTTCACTTCCTATTACATTTGATAATAGATTTGTGAAAAATATGTCTTTATAATGTGTTTTCAAATAGGCCATTTTAAAAGCAACTACAGAATATACCACAGAATGTGATTTGTTAAAACCATATCCAGCAAAGTTTAAAATCAAATGGAATATATTTCTTGCTTGTTCCATTGGATGATTTCTTTGCATACTTTTTTTAATAAACTTTTCTTCTTCACTTTTTAATAATTCTACCTTCTTCTTACTCATTGCTCTTCTTAGTATATCAGCTTCTCCTAGAGAGTAACCTGCATAAAGGGAGGCCACTTGCATGATTTGTTCTTGATAAATTAAAAAACCATATGTATTTTTTGTTATTTCTTCTAATGATGAATCTAGATAGATTATTTTTTCTTCTTTGTGCTTTCTTTTAATATAGGAATCTATATTTAAAGCTGCTCCAGGACGAAATAAGGCAATTGCTGCAATGATATCTTCAAAGGTATTTGGTTTTAATTTTCTTAAAAAGTTTCTCATACCAGAAGATTCAAATTGGAAAATTCCACATGTTGAGGCTGTTTCAAAACATTTCATTGTTTCTATATCATCTAAAGGTATTTTATTAAAGTCTATTTCTTTATTATAAACTTTTTCTATATCATTTAGTATATTAGATATTAAACTTAAGTTTTTAATTACTAAGAAATCCATTTTTAACAATCCTAATTCTTCTAAATATTCCATAGAATAACCTGTTAAGTACATATCATCTGATTTAACTAAAGGAATAACTTCATCTAAATCAACTTTACTCATTACAATTCCTGCTGCATGTGAGGATGTATGTCTTGGAAATCCTTCTAGTTTTTTTGCTATTTTAAACATATTACTAAGTGTTGTATCACTATCTATTCTAATACGAAAAGTTTCATTATTTCTATATATATCTTCAAGTTTATCTTTTGTCATATTTGGTATAAATTTACATAAGGAGTCTACTTTATAAAGAGGAATATTTAAAACTCTTGATGTGTCTCTTATTACTTGTTTAGCTGATAATGTTCCAAACGTTATAATTCCACTGACTCTTTTTTCACCATACTTTTCTTTTACATAATTTACTACTTGGTCTCTTTTATCATCAGGGAAATCAGTATCTATATCAGGCATCGTTTTTCTTTCAGGATTTAGGAATCTTTCAAATAATAAATCATATTTTAATGGGTCAATTTCTGTTATTCCTAAGGAATAAGCTACTAGACTTCCAGCAGCACTTCCTCTGCCTGGCCCAACTAATATTTTATTTTTTTTTGCATATTTTATATAATCATATACAATTAAAAAGTAATTGGAAAATCCCATTTTTGTAATTATATTAAGTTCTTTTACTAAACGGTCTTTATAGTTATCTGGTATTTCTTTTTGTAATCGTTTTTTTAATCCTGCTCTTGAAAGATTAAATAAATATTTATCTGGATTGTCACATTCATATACAGGCAATAAATTTTCATGTTTTGGAAAAACTACATTACAATTATCAGCAATTAATTTTGTATTGTTAAGACCTTTATCATCACTTAGAAATGATATACTATCAATCTCTAATTCATGAAAAGATGTTTGATAGTCCATTTTATCTAATATTGTTTTTCCATCTCGAATTCTATATAAATAAGAAAGATATTCTTCTTCTTCTTTCCTATAGTAAAGACTTTCTCGAAAAAATACACAATTATTTGTAATTATATGGGCTTCTTTTTCCTCTTGAATGTTTTGAAAACCTAGATAAATATCTAGGTAAATTGTTCCCATATCTTGATATATTTCTCTATATTTAAATGGTATAACTACTATTAAATCTTTTCGATTAGCTAATAAATCCTCTTTTAATATTTTCCTTTCACTTTGAATTGTTGATAATTTCATTAAAGAGCAATATCCTACATAATTTTTAGCAAATAATACAATTATATTATTATCTATTTTTACTTCTAATCCTATAATTGGCTTTATATCTACTTTTTCACATTTTTTGATAAATTCCATTGTCCCAAACATATTAAAATCAGTAATTGCAATAGAATTCAAATGATTATTTGTTGCATATCTTATTATATCATCTATTTTTAAAAGGCTAGATAATAATGAGTAATTACTTTTATTATATAACGGAATATACATAGAATATACCTCCTTATAAGTATTGTATCATACATTTTTGCTTTATGGAGATATTGTTTATTTTTCGGTATTTTCATTGACTTTACTTATATTTTATGATAAAGTTAGTAAGCAAGTGAGAAACGCAAAAGGAGGGATAGTATGGCAAAAAATGTATCTACTAGAAAAGGTAATGTTAAAAATAAACGTTCTCATTCTTTAAGAGCAACTAAAACTTTACAAAACTTAAATTTACAAGTTGTTCGTGATGAAAATGGAAATAAAGTTAGACGTTCTGTAAAAGAAATTAGAGCAAGTAGAAAGATGGAAAAAGCTGCTTAATTATTAAGCAACTTTTTATTTTTGTTCACAAGTAAATCCTTTTGATGACATATCACTTTGAATTGTTAAAAAGGCAGTATCTTTTTGATAATCTATACTTGTAGATATATGATTTTTTTGCATTTCTGGAAATGTTGTCATATCAATTTTTTCTAGGTCTGCAGAAACAACTGCAGTTAAGACGGTTTGAGTTTCATTCGGAGTTACTGATATTGTATACCCATTAACAGGATTCATAAAATCTCGGTATCCAACTATATATTGTTGGATAGTTTGAAGTCCCACTTGATTTCCTTCAATTGCGGCTATTGAATATTTTTTAGTGAAATTTGTTAATTTATAATTATTAAAAGTATAATTAATTGTATATGTTATGTTTGTTCCATCAGGATTATTCATTTGAATATTTTGACATTCTAATATTACTGGGGCAACTGTTTGTATTTCTTTTTCTTTA
>CAMVAN010000033.1 GCA_947165475.1 uncultured Caryophanales bacterium
TTTACTTTCTTAATAATGTCTCCTACTTCAATGCCACTATTTTTTCCAATATTTTCTCCATTCACTGAATAAAATCCTACAACATAAACACCACTTGAATGAACTTCAATTCCAATCGTTTCTCCACCGACAATTAAAGAATCAGAATAAGCAAATACTGAAATTGGAAATAATAATAACAATAATACAATTAGACGTTTTTTCATAAAGACACCTCATTATTATTCTTTCCAAAAATAATAAGACTATACAAAATTATTATACAAAGTAAAAGAACAAGAAAAAATCTTATTCTTCTACCTGAAAATCAACGATATCGCCATTTTCTTTAACTAATTTTGTAATTGCCTCCTCAGCATTTTTTAGCTTTTCATCGCAAGTTTTAACTAGTCTCATAGCACGATTAAATTCTTCAATAGCATCATCTAAAGGAATATCTCCTACTTCCAATTTTTTTACAATATCTTCTAGTTTCTCAAGACTTTCTTCAAATGACAATTTTTCTTCCTCTTCTATTTTTTTTGCCATAACTAATCTCCTTTCTTAATAACCTCAGCATCAATAGTTCCATCCTGAAACTCAATATTTAATACATCATCCAGTTTAATTTTTTTACAAGAGTCAACAACTTTATTATTTATTTTAGTAATAGTATATCCCCTCTTAAGTGTTAATAATGGAGATAATGTTTCTAGTTTAGAAATAATTTGTAAATACTTATTACTTTTTTTATCTATTAATTGATAAGGCTTCTGTAAAACATAAGAATTTTTAACTCGAATAAGATCTTTTTCTTTCAACGTAGTTAAATGAATCAAATTATATTTTAATTTTTCTACTAAATTAGAAAACAGTATTTCTTTTGTTTGATACAAAACAATAGGATTCTTCATAATCCCTCTATTCTTTATATTTTGAATTCTAATCTTATACGCTTTAAGTTGGTGAGATATACTATTTTTTGCTCGGATCTCTTGTTGCCTAATGCTTTCTAAAACATCCTGTATAGTTGGAACGGCCATTTCAGCTGCTCCTGTTGGAGTAGGCGCTCTTAAATCAGCCACAAAATCAGAAATAGTAAAGTCAATTTCATGTCCAACAGCACTAATAACCGGAGTACGACATGCAAAGATTGCCCGAGCTACAATTTCTTCGTTAAAGGCCCATAAATCTTCAATAGAACCTCCACCTCGACCAACAATCAAAGTATCTAAACCAAAATTATCAGCTTTTTCAATCTGTTTAACAATATCTTCTTTAGCATCCTCTCCTTGAACAAGCGCTGGAAATAGATATACTTCAGCTAAAGGCCATCTTCTCTTTATTGTAGAAATAATATCTTTAATAGCAGCTCCTGTTGGTGCAGTTATAACTCCAATTTTATTAGGAATTCTAGGAATCTTTTTTTTATGAATAGGATCAAATAACCCTTCTAATTCTAATTTCTTCTTTAATTGTTCAAAAGCCACATATAAATTCCCTACCCCATCTTCTAACATCTCATTTACATATATTTGATATTGACCAGTCGACTCAAAAACACTAATTTTACCAGTAACCATTACCTTCATTCCATCCGCAGGCATAAACTTAACTTTTTTTGTATTGCTAGAAAACATAATAGCGTTAATACGACTTCCCTCATCTTTAATAGTAAAGTAAAAATGTCCTCTACTATGGGCTTTAAAGTTAGATATTTCTCCCTTTAAAAAAACTTCATCCAAATGAATATCATTATCAATCTTATACTTTATATAGCGAGTTAGCTGAGTAACAGTAATATATTTATCTTGCATAAAATCACCTATTTTTCTTTTAACTCTTCATGATAAATTTTATCTAATACCCCATTAATCATTTTTACTACAGGATCATCACTGTATTTCTTAGCTAATTCTATCGCTTCGTTTATTGCAACCAAAGAAGGAACATCGCTCCACATTAATTCATAAATAGCCAAAGAAAGAATAGCTTGATCCACTTTACTAAGTCTAGAATAATCCCAATTTTTTAAATATTTATTAGATAAAGAAATAATCTCGTCTTGATGAGAAAATACACCATCAATACTTTCTCTTACAAAATTATTATCAATTTCTAATTGTTCTTTAATAACACCATCTAAATCATAACTTACATTAGAATCTTTATAAATATTAACTTGATATAATATTTTAATAATAATATCTCTTAATTCACTTCTATTCTTCATAAAATCACCTACTTCATTTTAACATATTTTCTAAAGTTTTTATATATCTACAGGAGCAAAAAAAGGAAAAATGTTTCGAATAATCATAAATATTAATAATATAACTATATAAATATAATAAAAATAATTTGGAATAGATTGATAGATTGGCTTTTTACCCATAAAATTACAATAAACAGTATTTATAAAAAAAAACAAAAATAAAGGCATAGAAATAAATAATAATTGATTATATCGAAATGCCTGTTTAAAGTCTAATAAAAAAATAGAATGAATCATCCTAGTAATACCACATCCAGGACACCAAATATGAAAAAGAAAATGTATGGGACAAGAAATATAAAAATGTGTAATGGAAGAAATAATATAATAAAAAAAACCAATTAATATTAAAAATAATAATCTAATATTTTTTTTCATAAAAGAAAGAAAACACTAAACTGTAGTGTTTTGTGTTCCTCCATTATTTGCTTTAATAATAGCATTCAAATCATTTTGCATTAAGCAATAATTAACAATTCCTAAACCTAATAATTCTAAAATTAGATATAAAATAGAATTATCAGAAATAGAAGTATTATAATTCTTGCCTGCAGTTTCCATCATTTTACCCATTTTGTAAGCCCAATAAAAACCGTAAATGCCACATGTAACTAATGTTAATAAGAAAGCAATACCACCTGATTGCATATCATTATCTCCACTAACTTCTTTAGCATCATCAGTTAATTGTATAAACCATACAATAGCATAGATTCCACATGTAACAATAGATAAAACTACATTTAATGCAATATTTCTTTCTTCTTTCACACTATAAACTCCTCTCTAAGAACATTATACTACACAATAACAAACAATGTATAGACTTATTTTTTATTTTTAGCCATTTTATTTATTTCATATAAAAAATTAATAGCTTCCATAGGCGTCATCTCCAATGGATTAATCTCTTTAATTTTTTTTTCAATAGGATTTTCTTTCTCAACTATTTCATCTTCATTTAATTCAAATAAACTAGTCTGAGTAAAAACCTCTTTCTTAATACTTTTCTTCTCATAAACATTTAAAACATCTTCAGCTCGCTCTATCAAACTTTTTGGAAGATTAGCTAAAGAAGCAACATGAATACCATAACTTTTATCAATTGCTCCCGGTTTAACCTTATGTAAAAAAGTAACATGACCATTCTCTTCTAAAGCAGAAACATGTACATTTTTTAACTGTTTTAAATCTTTTTCTAAAAAAGTAAGTTCATGATAATGAGTAGAAAAAAGGGTTTTGGCTTTTATCTTATCATGAATATATTCTAAAATAGCTTGAGCAAGACTCATACCATCATAAGTAGCCGTACCTCTTCCAAGCTCATCAAAAAGAATCAAACTATTTTCAGTAGCTTCTTGAATAGCATAATTAGCTTCCCTCATTTCAACCATAAAAGTAGACTCTCCACTTACTAAGTCATCACTTGCTCCAATTCTAGTAAATATCTGATCAAAAATAGGAATAGTTGCAGACTTGCATGGAACAAAACATCCAATCTGGGCCATTATTATTGTAATAGCACATTGTCTCATATATGTTGATTTACCAGCCATATTTGGCCCTGTAATTAATAAAATATTTGTAGTTTTATCCATCACAATATCATTAGGAATATATTTATCTTTCATAACCTGTTCAACGACAGGATGTCGACATTCTATTAATTTTAAACTCTTATCATTTGTTAGTTCTGGTCTTGTAAATTTATAAGTATCTGAAACGATAGAAAAAGCTTGTAGCATATCAATTTCACTAAGAACCTTAGATACTTTTTGTAAAGGAGAAACATATCTTTTAATAACTTCACGAATATCCATAAATAATTTATATTCTAAAGAAATAATCTTCTCTTCAGCTCCTAAAATTATATTTTCTTTTTCTTTTAAAAGAGGTGTAACAAATCTTTCACAATTTGCTAAAGTCTGCTTTCTCTCATAACCATACTCATCTTTAACTAGATTACATTGCCCTTTAGAAATTTCAATATAATAACCAAATACTTTATTATAACCAACTTTTAAATTTTTTATTCCTGTTCTTTCTTTCTCATCTTTCTCCATCTCTAAAATAAAATCTCTAGAACCACTTCGAATACTTTTTAATTCATCAAGCTCTTTATTATAACCTTCCTTAATCAAATGTCCTTCGTGTAAAGTAAAAGGTGCATCCTCTAATATTGTTCGATCTAATAAAGAATAAACTTCATCAAAAGTTTCAATATCTTTATCAAAATGGAGTTCTTCTATAATTTTCTTAATAGTTGGTAATTCTTTTAAAGAACTCTTTAATTGTAATAAATCTTTAGCGTTTAAATTACCATAAGTAATTCTTCCAACTAATCTTTCTAAATCATATACATTATCTAAAGATTTAATTAAATCATCTCTTAATATGAATTCTGTACTAAGTATAGAAACAAAATCATATCTTCTTTCTAATTCACTTTTATCAGTAAGTGGATTTAAAATTGTATTTTTTAAAAATCTACTTCCCATAGCAGTTTTACATTTATCAAGTAACCATAATAAGGAATACTGTCTTTCTCTAGTACGCAAAGTCTCAATTAACTCAAGATTTTTTGTAGTATTAATATCAAATTTTAAATAAGTAGATGATTTAAGTATTTGACAAGTTTGTAAATGATGTAAATCCCCTTTTTTAGTATCAAGTATATATCCAAGTAAATGTTTTAATGTAATAACAATTTTTTCATCTTCTATATTTTCATATATATAAGAATAATTATCTGTATTTATTATGTTTTTTTCAATTGACACTAAAATATGATAAGATGTTCTAAGTTTCTCAACAATTTCTCGATTTATTGTATCATTAACAATAATCTCAGGAAAACCTTTTTTCACAACTTCATGTAAAAGTTTATCAATATCTTCATCTAATAAAGTAGCATAAACTTCACCTGTAGAAATATCAGCATAACTAATTCCATAACAATAATCAAAATCATATATATTCGCAATATAATTATTATTTTTAGAATCAATATTAGAGTCTATCCTAGTACCCTTCGTAACAACTTGAATAACATCTCTTTTAACCATGCCTTTTGTAAGTTTAGGATCTTCCAATTGCTCACATATCGCAACTTTATAGTCTTTATCAATTAATTCATCAATATAAGAAGAATAAGCATGATGAGGAATCCCACACATAGGAACCCTCTCATCTAATCCTGCTTGTTTACCAGTTAAAGTAAGTTCCAATACACGAGAGGCAGTAATCGCATCCTCAAAAAACATTTCATAAAAATCACCAAGACGAAAAAAGACAATACAATCATCATATTTATCTTTTATGTCCATATATTGTTGCATCATAGGACTAAGTTTGTTACGATCAACTTCGCTTCTTTTCATGTATATCACCTACTCTATTATACATAAAAATTAAAAAATAAAAAAGAAAAGTAGATAGATTTTTTTACTTTTCATATAAATTACTTCTTGTTATTAGGAAATCTAGTCAAAATATGTTTTTTTTCTAAATTCTCATCCAACAATATCTTATTATTTTTAAGAAATATCTTTTCATTTTTTAAATTAGAAAACACTTCATTAAGAGAACAATCATTGCTATTTATTACTTTATCTAAAATCCTTAAAGATTGAAATAAAAGATTAAATGTATTTAAAAAAAATGCCCCTATCTTAAGATTAGGATAATTTTTTTCCTGTCTTTTTTCCTGAATAATAACATTAGCCTCATCTATATTAGTTATAGAAGAATCTTCTTGTATATAACTATCAATCTCTTCTAAATTCATAATTTCATCCATACTAAATTTATGATTACTTAAAACATCTCTATCATTATTATATCGATAAACAGTTACCCATCGTTTATAAGTATTGGTATTAGAATCCAACTCCCAATCACCATAGGTTTCTATGATAGCATTATAATTCCTTTCATCATTTGTAAATGTTCTTTTCTCTTCAGCAAGATCTTCACCAGTTTCTAAATCATAATAAGAATCATAATTTATATATTTACATGATCCACTAGGAGTATTACGTAATAACAATACTAATCCAATAGGTAAAGAAAATGGAAAAATAAAAGTAAAAAATAAACGTAAACGATATTTAAAAATATTTTTCTTAAAATTAGTATTATCATTATCTATTTGAGAAATAACCTCATCTATATCATCATTTTCTTCTAAAAAGATCTTATATTGTTCTCTATATAAATCCTCGTAATACTGATAACACAATAAGCCAACATTATCTAGAGAAAATATTTCTTTTTGATTAGAAATTCTTAGTAAGTTATTAATATCAAGATGATTCAATATTTCATTATCAACTTTATCTCTTAAAAAAGTATACTTTTCATCCTTTAATTCTTTATAAATAGAATCATTAAAATAAACTTCTTCCTTAATAATAACATCATAAATTAAAGAAGAACTCATAGATAAAACCTCTTCAGATGATATATCATTATCTACAGAAAAACGATATAATCTTTCCATTAAGTTTTTAGTTTCCAAAATAATAGTATCAATATCAGAACTATCATCCCATAATATACTTTCTAAATCAGAAATACTTATTTTTAAATTCTCTAAACGTTTAGCATCTATATAAAAATAATTAATAATATCACTTAACTCAGTATTAGAAAAAGAATCAGATGATAAAATACCAAGAATTTTATCTATATAATAATCACAATTACAATCAGATATTTGAATAGAATTAATAATATCAAAACACTCTTTGACTTTATCTAAACCTTCAATATCAGTCATATTACTTTCCTTCTCTCTATAAAAGTTTTATTTATAATAACATAAACAATAATAAAAATCAAAAATACAATTATACTAATAAATTGACAATACCAAACATTAGTAGTATAATATGCGAAACAAAAGGGAGAAAAAGTAAAATGAATAAAGAATTTATAGATAGTAGTCAATCAACAATTGTAATAGATGAAAACGGAAATCGTACAATAAGAGAACATAAAGAAAATATAGAAGAAATATTAATTCAAGAAAATTTAATAGAAACATTAGAAGGTAAAAGAAATAAAATAATAGAAGAATTAAATTCAATAAAAATTAAAGATTATTATTTACCTATAATACCTTTTATAGGAGAAGCAATAATATTATTTAATTTCTATTTTATTCTATCATTAATTCCAAACACTACCAGCGTTTTAGAAACATTAATTAGCGTCATAAATGAATATAAAATTATAGGGACTGTAACATTAGCATCATTTATTCCAATAAGTCTTGGAGCATTTATTGATAGTGATTATAGAAGATATAAATATCAGAAAAAGCAGAAAAAAGGATTAAAAAAGAAATTAGAAATAATTGAATCAAAAATACAAGAGGAAAAAGAATATTTAAATAGATTAAATAATGAAGTAAAAGGGCAAAATAAGCCAACTACTAAAAAAGTAATTGATACAAATCAAACAATAACTGAAATAGATAACCTTCTAGATTTATATTATAAAATTGAAGCTGAAGGAGTAAATAACTACATAGATAATAATGAAAATGCCCCAGAGAAAACAAAAAAAAGATAAAAAAAGAAAAATCAATTTTTTCTTTTTATTTTTTCCTTTTTATTTATATTTTTTTTAGAAGGCATATATAAAGCACTCATAATAGAAATAAGTTCCAAAAATAATAAAACATATAAGTTTTTTTTCTCAATACTATAAGCCATATTAAATAACCATATATTGATGATAAGAACCCCAATAAATATAAAAATCATAGTTAAATTTATCTTTTTAGATGAAAATCTCTTTTTAAAGAAACTACAAAAAATATAAGCGAATATTGTACAAATCCAATATATCAATAATAATATAATACCCTTATATTTAAACTTGAAATCCAAAGAATCATAAACCTCAATTTTATCACCATTTAAATGATAAGACTCACATATTAACTTATAAAAAGAATTATATCCATTTTTTAAGCCTTGATCATACTCCTCATATTTTAAAAACGGAAGAAAATAACTATTTATATGTTTATCAATTATTTTATTACTAATTAAAGTAGACAACTCTGAACCAACATGAATATGAACTTGTTTTTCTAATTTAGCATAGATAATTACGATAGATTGACTACTAATATGATATTCATCAAAAAGATTATTAGCAAAGTCTTCGATTGATATATTGCCTAAATTTGGTACAGTAAATAAATAATACTCAATATCTAAATTATCTTTTAAAAAATGAGAAGCTTCTTCTAAGTATTGATAAGTATCATCTTTTAAAAATTTAACTTCATCATGTATATAAGTAACATCATCAACAGAAAAAACAGTTATTGGAAGAAAGAAAATAAAAAAAATAAAACAAAAAATTATCTTTCTCATAGTACCACCAATAATAATTTATCATATTTTTTTATTTTTGAAAATATTTTCATTTTTTCTATCAGAAATTGAAGCAACTTTTATTGAACAATACAAAAACAATAGCAAAAACAAAAATGTAATTATAATAAATATTTTCATAAAATCCCCCTTTAAAATAATCAAAATAAGTTTTATCATATTTTTCATTATATGTAAAACGCATCTTTTTATGATTATAAGAAAAAAAACTCCATGAAAAAAAGAATTTGTCTAAAGAAAAGAACAAATTCAATAAAAAAATGAAATAAAAAAACAAATTTAAAACAAATTTAAAACAAATTAAAAAAAGAAGATACACTTAATATTACCTTATTAAAGTATCTTCTTCATGATTAAATTATAACATATTAACCATAAAATGTCAATTGTTGTAAACTTAATATTAAATATCACAAATATTATTGACAAAAAAATTAATAAGAATAAAGCATGCAAACTAACATTATTCATTTAATAGTACACCATCACTGGCCAATTAATATTTAAAATAGAATCACAATTCATTCAACAAATCCCAAAGAGAAATAAGAAAATAATATATTTTCTTATTTTTGAAACTGTGAATTGTAAAGTTTAGCATAAAAACCATTTAATTTTAATAAATCTTCATGGTTGCCTTGTTCAATAATATTACCATCATTCATAACTAGTATTAAATCTGCATTCTTAATAGTAGAAAGTCTATGAGCAATAATAAAACTAGTACGTCCTTCCATTAACTTATCCATTGCTTTTTGAACTAACTCCTCCGTTCTTGTATCAACATTAGAAGTTGCTTCATCCAAAATTAAAAACGGTGCTTCCTCAATCATACCACGAGCAATAGTTAGCAACTGTTTTTGTCCAGAAGAAATAGCATCATTATCATTAACTTCCGAATCTAATCCCCCTGGCAAAGTTTTTATAAAATGATCAATACCAACAGTTTTGCAAACATTCCATATTTCTTCATCACTTATATTTTTAATATTAAATTTCAAATTGTCTCGAATCGTCCCATCAAATAACCAAGTATCCTGTAAAACCATAACAAATAAATCATGAATATTTTCTCTAGTTAAGTTATGAATAGACTCTCCATCAATAATGATATCTCCATGATTAATTTCATAAAATTTCATTAGCAAATTCACCATTGTTGTCTTTCCAGCACCAGTTGGTCCAACAATCGCAATCTTTTCTCCGCTTTTTACTTTAGCACTGAAATTTTGAATGATTGTTTTATCTTCATCATAACCAAATTTTACATTTTTAAACTCAATATTACCTTTAACTAAATTTTTATCTAAATATCCATTTATGTTTTTCTCATCAGAAAGCTCATCTTCATCCATAAACTCATATACTCTTTCAGCTGCAGCAGCGATAGATTGCATCGTAGTAGCAGCTTGGGCTAGTCTAGAAAGTGGATTCGTAAAGAGCCTAACATATATCATAAAAGCAACAATTACTCCAAAAGATATTTTTTCATTCATAACTAGCAAAGCTCCAACTACACAAACTAAAACATAACCAAAATTCCCAATAAAATTCATCAATGGCTGCATGATTCCAGATAAAAATTGACTCTTACGATTACAATCATATAATTTATCATTTATTTTGTTAAACTCTTCTAAAGCTAAACCCTCCCCATTATAAGCTTTAACAACATTATGACCAGAATATATTTCTTCAATATGACCATTTAGTTTTCCTAGCTCACTTTGACGTTTAACAAAATATTTCTGAGACTTTTTTAAAATAAGAAAAGAACCAAAAAATCCAAATATAGAAGCACCTATCGCTGTCAAAGCCATAATCCAATTTGTAACAAACATCATAATAACAGAACCTAAAAATAAAGTTAAATTAGTAACAAAAGAATTTATATTATTACTCATATTTATACCAATAGTATCTACATCATTAGTAACCCGAGATAAGATATCTCCTGTTTCATGACTGTCAAAATATTTAAGTGGTAACCTATTAATTTTTAAACTAATATCATTTCTTAATTTTTTAGAATAACCAATTCCAACATAAGCCATTAAAATACCTACAATGTATCCAAGAACAGAATTCAATAAGTAAATAACACCTAAAATTGTAGACCTTTTTTTTAGCTCTGAAACATCTAATTTTGCCTCAACTATTTTCTTAATTGATTTAGGCATCATATCAAGTTTACGAATAATTATCTCATTATCTGCATTTTTATCAATAGTACGAATTATTTCTAAATACTTAATTTGATCAGGAGGAGTTATAGTAACTCCGTCTATTTTTATATCAGAAAGAAGATCTTTTTTATCATCATCACTTAATTCATAAAAATTAGAAATAGATTCTTCTATAGTAGAATCATTATAGTGAGCTGCGATATTCTTCATAATAGATTTTGAAACATCTTGTAAAGCCCCAACATTAGGCTTAATTCCTTCACTAATAACGTCCGTAACATCAGCAAGTTTATTAGGAGCAATTGTCGATAAGATAGCAGCAAACATAGCTAGAAAACAAGATAAAACTAGTATATAACGCCATCTATTTAAACTGTGAAAAATTCTTGATATTGTTCCCTTAAAATTCTTAACCTTCTCTGGCTCTCTCATATTATGTCTAGGCATTTTCTAATTCCTCCTCATTAAGTTGCGATAAGGCAATTTCCTTATAAACTTCACAAGACTTCAATAATTCTTTATGAGTTCCAATACCTACGCATTCACCTTTATCTAAAACAATAATCTTATCAGCATTCATAATTGTACCAATTCTTTGAGCAACTATTAAACTAGTTGCATCTTTTGTATAATTTTTTAACTCTTTTCTAAGCTTAGCATCTGTTTGATAGTCTAATGCACTAAAAGAATCATCAAATATATAAATCTCCGGATCCCTTGCAATAGCACGAGCAATAGATAATCTTTGTTTCTGACCACCACTTACATTCGTTCCACCTCTAGCAATATGAGCATCATATTTTTTATCCATATTTTCTACAAAATCTTTTGCTTGTGCAATTTCAATGGCTTTTTTTACTTTAGAAAATTGAATCATCCCACGTCCATTATCACCATATGAAACATTATCAGAAACAGAACCAGTAAACATTACTGCTTTTTGAGGAACATAACCAATACGATTATTTAGCTCATGTAAATCATAGTCTTTTACATTAACCCCATCAACTAAAACCTTACCTTCACTAACATCATACAATCTAGGAATCAAATTAATAAGTGTAGATTTACCACTACCAGTAGATCCAATAAAAGCAACAGTCTCCCCTTTGTTGACTTTAAAATTAATATTTTTTAATAAATATTCATCAGCATCTGGATATTTAAAAGATACATTTTGAAATTCAACCGTCCCAGTCTCTTCCGTTTTCCCATTAAAACTACCAGATATGACAGAAATATCACTCTCCAAAACTTCATTAATACGTTCTGCTGAAACTCTAGCTCTAGGTAATACCATAAATATCATCGTAAGCATTAAAAAAGAAATAATAACCTGCATACCATAACTAGAAAAAACAACCATATTACTAAAAACATTAATTTTTTCTATCATTCCACTATGAAGAATAAGATATGCTCCAACTATATAAATTCCAAGATGTTGAAAATGCATAACAAAATTCATTATTGGATCCATTAAAGCAAATGTTTTAGTAATCGTTAAATGTATATTAGTTAACTCACTATTAACATCATTAAATCTATCTTCTTCAAACTCCTCAGCATTAAAAGCATGAACAACTCGAATACCAGTAATATTTTCTCGAGCTACTCCATTAATCTTATCAGTAAGTTTTTGTATTCTAGCAAATCTTGGAGAAACAATTTTAATAATAATCATATTTGTAACAACAATAATCACAACTCCTATTGCTGTAACTAAACTTAATTCCCCACTCTTCCCGATAATCTTTAAAAGAGCCCAAATAGCCATAATTGGTGCCTTAATCAATAATTGTAATCCCATCGCAAGTAACATTTCAATTTGAGTAACATCATTCGTTGTACGAGTAATTAAACTAGCAGTAGAAAATTTCTTTATCTCACTAACACCAAAAGACTCTACTTTTTCAAATATTTTTTTTCTTATACTTCTAGAAAATCTAGCAGATAATAAAGAAGTAAAATATCCAACAACAATAGTACAAACTAAACTACTAACTGCACATAGTAACATAAAAACACCTGATTTTAATATCTCATTCATCGTACTATCTTCAGTCTGAACAAGTCTAGTAATATCACTCATATATTCTGGTAATCTTAAATCTAAAAATACAGAAAAAACAACTAATAACGCAACAAACAATATAATAATAAAATCTTTTTTTTCTAAATTTTTAAATAATTTAATCATAAAACCCTTCTTTCTATTAAGACTTTATAAGCATAAAACAAACATATTAATTAGTCAAGTGCTAAAAAAATAAAAAAGGTTGTATTTCTACTTTCGCTATGTTATAGTAAAAAACAATTATATAATTTAAAAGGAGAAAAAATGATATGTATAATAATCAACAAACAATACAAGAATGAAATTTAAATTTTTTAGAAGATCATTTAGAAAGAATAAGTCATCAAAATAAATATAATGATATTGACCCAATTAATATAGTAGATGAAAGATCAATAAACATCCTATATGAAGATTTAACAAGTTCTGAAAACATCAAATTAATTCAAAATGGGCAATATCCAACTATAGAGACTGAAATTAAATTTTGGTCAGGTTTACAATCAAGTTATTTTAATTGTAAATCAAAAGAAACAAAAAATAATTATATTATTAAAATAGACCACTATAAATCTAAAATAATAAAAACTGTATGTAACGATCCATATACCTACTATGAAAATAAATATAAACATATCATAACATTTGATAAAAATAAGTATCAAATTCAATTAGAAACCCAAATAATACCACTAGGCTCAAAAACGTTACAACCTTCAACTAAAAGAACTTTTACCCAAATAAACAACAAAACGGATATAACTGAATGGGAAAGATTAGGCAATATAAAAGGTAATAAACATTCATTAGATGAAGAACAATATATAAAATCTATAATTAAACCATCAAAAATATTAAATAGCTCTATAAAAAATAATTATAATTATGATCACTGGATATACCCTCCAAAAAGAAATGATTTTTTAAGAATCGAAGTTGGAAGCGCTATTCACTATAGCTACGCCAACATAAATGAAGAAAGAGAAACAAAATACCGTATAAATGTAAACATAACACCAGAAGAAATAAAAATATATAAAGAA
>CAMVAN010000034.1 GCA_947165475.1 uncultured Caryophanales bacterium
TAACAAACTATTAAAATTTTCAAATTTTCTATTGACTTCTAATAGTTAGTCACCTATATTTTTCAATTCTTATTTTCCTAGACAAAATCTTGAGAACATTTCATCTAATAATTCTTCTTCATATGATGAACCATTTATTTTTCCAAGCTCTTCCCATATATTTTTTATGTCTAATTCAATCATATCTATTGGCATTTGATTTTCTATTGATTTTTCTATATCTTCTATTCTTTTTAAACATCTTTTTAAGATACTTATACTTCTTGCATTACTTAAGTATGTTGGATCTTTTGTTTCTAATTCATTTAAATTGAATAATTTTTGTATTTTTTCTTTTAATTCATCTATTCCCTGATTATTTATAATACTTAGCTCAATTATTTTATCTTTTTCAATATTTAATTCTTTTATATCTAACTTTTTTTCTAAATCCATTTTATTTATTAAAATTAAATATTTTTTATTTGATATTTTTTTTATCAAATCTAAAGATTCTTTTGTAATTTCTTCATTATTATTAAGCATAAATAGTATTAAGTCAGATTCTTCCATGATTTTTAGACTTTTTTCTACCCCTTTTGCTTCAATTATGTCTTCTGTTTCTCTTATCCCTGCTGTATCTATCATATTTAATAATATTCCATTAATTGATATTTGGCCTTCAACTATATCTCTTGTTGTACCTGCTATATTTGTTACAATTGCTTTATCTTCTTGTAATAAAGTGTTAAGTAATGAACTCTTTCCTACATTTGGTTTTCCTATAATGGATGTATTTATACCATTTTTTATTATTTTCCCATTCTCAGATTCTTTTAATATCTTTTTTATTTTTTCTTTTAGATTATTTATCTTAGGAATTAGTATATCATTAGTAATAATATCAACATCATCATATTCAGGATAGTCTATATTAACATTTATATTACTTATTATTTGAATCATATCATCTCTTAATTCATTTATTAAAGTAGAGGTTTTTCCTTCAATTTGATTGGTAGCCATTTTTCTTTGAGTTTCAGTTTTAGCCTCTATCATATCCATTATAGCTTCTGCCTCTAATAAGTCAATTCTTCCATTTAGAAAAGCTCTTTTTGTAAATTCACCAGGTTCTGCTAAGCGGCATCCTTTTTCTAATAATAATTCTAAAACTCTATTAGTTGGTGCAATCCCACCATGTGTATTTATTTCTACTATATCTTCTTTTGTAAAAGTTCTTGGGGATTTCATTACTGATACTAAAACTTCATCAATTATTTCATCTTTATCTAATATATGTCCATAATTAATAGTGTGGGAATTGACTTTTGAAAGATCACTCCCCTTAAATATACTATTAACAATACTTATTGCCTCTTCTCCACTTATTCTTATTATTGCTATTGCCCCTACTCCTTGACTTGTTGAAATTGCACAAATTGTATCGTTCATAAAGTTACACCTCTTTTTTCTTGTAGTATTATATCATATATTATTTATTTTCAAAAGATAAAAAGAGGTTTATTTTATTATACCTCTTTCTTTTTCTTCTGTTTCTCTATTATTAAGCATCTCAACTATTTCTTTTTGTCTATTCTTTTGTCTTACTAAATCATCTTTTGTTTTTTTTAATTTTTTTTAAATACTTGAGCTTCTCCTCTATTTTCAAATCTTTTTAAGTCATCATCTGTAGAATAATTATTATCATTAAAAATTTCTTCTATTTTCATTGCTTCTCCTATTATTTTTTATTTATAAATAATTATTAATCAGAAGTATTTTTTGGCTTTATAACCACATAACGGTTTGGTTCTTCTCCTTCACTTTCTGTATATACTTTTTTATGGTTTGAAAGAACGTTATGAATAATTCTTCTTTCGTAAGAGTTCATAGAATCAAGTTTAACTTCAATATTTGTTGCAGCAACTTCTCTTGCAATTTTTTTTGCCATTCTTTCTAAAATATGTTCTCTTTTTTCTTTGTATTCATTAATGTCAATTAAAAATTTATAATTGCTTCCTGTTTCCGCATTGACATATGCACTTACTATTGTTGATAAAGCTTTTAAATTTTTACCATTTTTTCCAATTAACATAGCATCATTATCAGAAAATATTATAAATTTTGGAACTTCTTCTTTATTTTTTATTTCTATATTCGCACTTATTCCCATCATTTTGGTTAATTTATAAAGATAATCTTTTATTGATTTTATTACTTCTCTTTTTTCAATAACCTCAATCTCTACTTTTTTGCTTTTAAAAAGACCACCTTTAATTGTTTCTAATTCTCTAATAATTAAATTGTCCTCAGTTTCTTGTAATTTCTCTTTAGCTTGCTGTATTGCCTCTTCTTTTGTTTTTCCAATAAAATTATACTTTTCCATATACTTCTTTACTCCTTTTTACTATTATATTTTGAATTATGGTAAATAAATTAGAAGTAACCCAATATATTCCTAATCCAGTTGGCATAAAAATAGCTGTAAATACTATCATAACAGACATCATTCCAGGCATCATTTTCATTGAAGGATCTTCCATATTTCCAGTTGAATTCATTTTGAATGAGAAAAATGTAGTTGCTGCAATTAATATCATTAATACTATGTATGCATAAAAAGTAGAGGAGGTTATTCCAACAGATGGAGTTGTTCCTAATTGTAATCCTATAAATTTATCTTCAAATATTACAGGAATTCTTTGTACTGCTTCAAAAAATGCTATAAATATTGGTAGTTGTAGAAAAGCAAATAAACATCCAGACATAGGATTAATATTATATTTTTTATATACTGCCATCATTTCTTGATTTTGTTTTATTAATGATTCTTGGTCTTGCTTATTTTCATATTTTTTTTGGATCCTATTTAACTCTGGCTGAGCTTTTTTCATTAATTCTGATTGCATAGCAGTTTTTTTAGTTACAGGAAATGCAATTAAACGAATCATTAAACTTACTATTATTACAGATAAACCATAATTTTTTACAATTTTTCCTATTTTTAAGAGGATGTAAGCTAATGGCTTTACAAAAAAGCTTGTCCATAACCCCTCATATTTTCCAGAGGCAATTTTATATTCCGAACATTTTGGTAATTTTTCAATATCTATATTATTATCTTTATATATTTGAAAAGTATATTTATTTGTTGGTTGACAAAGTATATTTTCCGTCAATGTTTGACCAGTTTTATCATTTTTCACTGGTTTTTTATTATTATCCGTTAGAGTCTTTGTACAGCCTGTTGTTGTAAAGATTATTAGTAGGATAATTATTATTTTTAAATATTTTTTTTTCTTCATTTTTACTTTTCCCTTCATTTATTTTTTTCATCATCTTGTTAAATTCAATTTCTAAGCTTTGATGAGGTTGATTTATAGCTCCTTTCCTTAATATTATAATATAATCCCTTCCATTTATATAGTTTTTTTTATAATTATTTATAATTTCTCTGATTTTTCTCTTATAATGATTTCTAAAAACAGAATTACCTAATTTTTTGCTTACAGATATTCCATACCTATCATAATCAAACTTGCTTTTTTGGAAATGTACCACGTAAAATCTATTTTTTGTACAATTTCCATTTTTAATTATATCTTCAAATTCTCTTGTTTGTTTTATTCTATATTTTTTTTTCATATTTTTTCCTTTATAGTAAAAAAACCACTGTTAGGCAGCGGATTTATTTGCAAAGAACTTTACGTCCTTTGCGACGACGACGATTTAATATATTTGACTTTTTACGTGCAAAAAATCCAAGTCTTTTTGATTTTTTTCTATTATTTGGTTGATATGTTCTTTTCATTTCTTCCACCTCCAAACATAAATCTACATTATTATAATAATAAGTTTGTTATTTTGTCAATTAATAATTTTATATATGATTTAATTTTTGTTTATTTATATGATATTTATATTATATATTTTATTTATATTAAATATATTAAATTAATAATACTATTTATGAATATAAAGCAATTCAATTATTATTTATTAATCCAAATATATTATTTTTTTATAATTTGTTTTTTTTCGACAAATCCACAGTTTTGTGGATTTGATAATTTTCTTTGTTAATTTTTTTTTGTGGATTTTGGGGAAAACTTTTTTTTTGTTTATATTATATACGTTTTGTTTGTGTATAAAATTGTGGATTATGTGAGGATTATTTTTTTTCTTGAAAAATGGTTTATTTTTTCCATAAATTCATGTAGAATAATTTTTGTTAATTATTCTTAGTGGGGGAGATGATAGACGGAATGAATTTAGATAGTATATGGTCTAACTTTTTAAATAAAATTAAATCCGAACTTAATTCTCTTTCTTATAATACTTGGTTTTCTGAGACAAAACTGTATAAACTTGAAAATAATACTGCAACTATTATAGTTCCTATGCCTATTCATAAAAAGCATTTATTAGATAATTATGAACTTCTTATTAAAAATACACTGTTGGATATAATGGGTACCCCTTACGAGATTTTACTATTATTAAATGAGGAAATAGAGGAAGAAAAAAAGAAAGAAGCTGTCTTAATTGATAATAGTGAAATAAAGAAAACTAATACTCCAAATGTTAATAATAATCTTAATAGTAAATATACTTTTGATAATTTTATTGTTGGAAATAGTAATAAATTTGCCCATGCTGCGGCCTTAAGTGTAGCTGAAAATCCTGGATATATGTACAATCCTCTGTTTTTATATGGAAATAGTGGTTTAGGAAAAACTCATTTGATGCATGCCATTGGAAATTATATTATTAATCATTCAAATAAAAAAGTTCTTTATGTAACTAGCGAACAATTTCGTCAAGACTTTGTTAAAGCTAATAGAAAGGACGAAAAGGGTACAAATTTCAATTATATTGACTTTTTTAAAGATAAATATAGAAATATAGATGTTCTTATAATTGATGATATCCAGTTTTTGGGAGGGGCTGCTCAATCTCAACAAGAATTTTTCCACACTTTTAATAATTTATATAATGATAGTAAGCAAATAATAATATCTTCTGATCGTTCTCCTGATGATTTAAAATTATTAGAAGATCGTTTAAGAACAAGATTTTGCTGGGGACTAACTGTTAATATTTTCCCTCCAGACTTTTCTTTAAAAATTGAAATTCTAAAGAAAAAAATATTAGCTGATAATTTTGAACAAGATATTCCAGATGATGTTATAGAGTATATTGCATCTAATATTGGTCCTGATGTTCGACAGCTTGAGGGATCTATTACTAGATTGTTGGCTTATTCTGCAATAATGGGTGGAGAAAAAATAAATTTAGATTTAGCCATAGAAGCCTTAAAGGATTTTATAAGTAAGGGTATATGGGAGAAAAACGATATCCATAGAATTCAAAAAATTGTTTCTGAGTACTTTCAAATATCAGTTGAAGATATTAGAAGCAAAAAAAGAAGCTCAAATATTTCATTTCCACGGCAAATAGCAATGTATTTATGTAGAACAATTACTAATGAATCTTTTCCTAAAATCGCTATTGAGTTTGGAGGAAAAGATCATTCTACTGTAATGTATTCAGTTGAAAAAATTGAAAATGAAATAAAAGTTAATAAAGATTTATCAAATATAATTGAAAAATTAAAAAAAGATATTGGAGTTGTGTAAAAAGATAGGTTTATTAATTATTTATTCACAGCCTAATTTTTGAAAATTCATTTATATAGTTGAAAAAAAAAAGTTATTGACTTTTTCCACATTAATAATAAAAATAATATATAAGAAAGAAGGAATATTTATGAAATTTACTATAAAAAAAGAATTATTATTAGATGCTTTATCAAAAGTTTCAAAAGCTATATCAACTAAAAATTTAATTCCTGTATTAGCGGGAATAAAATTTGAATTGAAAAAGAAAAAATTAATTTTAACTGCTAGCGATAATGATATTACCATTCAAACAATTATTGATGCTGAAAATGAGGAAGATTTTAAAATAGATACAGAAGGTAGTATTATAATTCAAGGAAAGTATATTTTAGATATAGTTAGAAAATTACCAGATGAATATATTAATTTAGAAGTAATTGATGAATTAAAAATTTTAATCTATACAGAAAATAGAGAATTTAATTTGAACGGTATTAGTGAAAGTGAATATCCACATATAGGGTTAGAAGAAAGTAAAAAGAAGATTTTTATTCAATCCGGAGTTTTAAAAAATATTGTTTATCAAACTGCTTTTGCTTCTTCTAATGAAGAAAGTAAACCTGTTTTAACTGGTATTAATTTTAATATTGTTGGAGATGTATTAGAATGTAATTCTACAGATTCATATCGTTTAGCTAGAAAGGTTATAAAGCTAGAAAAAAGTAGTGAAGAAAACTATAATATTGTTATACCTAGTCATAATATAATAGAATTTACAAAAATTATAAATGAAGATGATGAAAATATAGAGTTACATATATTTAATAATAAAATATTGTTTAAAACAGGAAATTTAAAGTTTGAGTCTAGATTAATTAATGGAACTTATCCTAATACTTCTAATTTATTACCTGAAGATTCTATTATGATCATTCATACTAATTTAAATGATTTTTATAATGTTATTGATCGAGTTAGTATTTTAACTAGTGATAAAGAAAAAAATATAGTTACATTGGAGACAAATGGTAATACAATGATTTTAAAGAGTAGTTCTGTTGAAATAGGGCGGGTTGAAGAAAAAATGATTGTAGAAAAAAATAATAATGAGGATATAAAAATATCTTTCAGTGCTAAATATATGATGGAAGCTTTAAAAAGCTTTTCCACAGAAAGTGTGGATTTATATTTTGTTGGTGAGATTAAACCTATACTAGTAAAATCTATTGAGGACGAAACTTTAACACAATTAGTTTTGCCAATAAGGACTTATTAGAAAGAAAATTAATTTATTTTCTTTTTTTTTGTAATTTTTTATTTTTTGTTGGAATAATATAAATGAAAAAAATATTTTTTTCTACAAAATGCGACATAAATCGACATTATTTTTTGATATAACTATTTCTGAAAGCAATATTTTGCTTTTAATAGGGGGGATAAAATGAAATATGAATTTAATAAAGGTACATTAGCTATTGTACCTAATGAAGAAAATAGTTGTCTTGTATATGAAGATGAGGAAAGGTATATTATATCTGATTCCGCATTCCATGTTATGGAAGAAAGCTGTAAATATTTTGGGAGTACGTATGCTGGACGAAAGGATAGTGCTAAGGAGATTTTAGGTGCGGAATATAAAGTTCCTATTGTTATTGAAGATACTTCAAATATGGTTGTATTTCCTACTACATCACCGCTTTCTAAGGATTGTGCTTGGATTTCGTTAAATAGAGTAAAAAAGTTTGAAAAAATAGATTCAAATAACACTAAAATAATTTTTGATAATAACAAAGAAATAATAATAGATTGTTCTTATCGCTCTATTGAGAACCAAATATCAAGAGCTTCTCGTTTGGATTTTATTTTAAGAAAGCATAAAAATAAAATAAATAGTTAAAATTGACTATTTATTTATTTTTTTTGCCTTATTTATGGTATAATAGTGATTGATGTATAGGAATACCATGTTAGGGGGTAGGTGATTATATGAGACTTTTTATGGGGTTTAAATGAAAATCAATAAATTATCTTTAGTTCATTTCAGAAATTATTCTAAATTAAATATATCTTTTGGTGAAAAGATGAATATATTTGTTGGGGACAATGCTCAAGGAAAAACTAATATATTAGAAGCTATTGTTTTTTTAGCTTTAACAAAATCACATAGAATTGGAGTTAATCCTAATATAATTGAGTTTGGTAAATTAAAAACAAAATTAACTGGGACTATTTCTAAAAATAAAGTTGTTTCAAAATTACAAATAGAAATGACTGATAATTCAAAAAAGTTAAAAATTAATCACTCTGATATTAGAAAGGTTGCTAATTATATTTCATATCTTAATATAATTATTTTTACCCCTGATGATTTAGAAATCATAAAAGGGGCTCCTAATATTAGAAGAAATTTATTAAATATTCAATTATCTCAAATTTCTCAAGAATATTTGAAATCAATTAATGAATATAATAAGATTCTAAAAACAAGAAATGAATATTTAAAAATAATATTTAGTAATAGTATTGCTGATAATACTTATTTAGATATTATAACCGATAAACTAATTGAAAAAGCAATTATTATTTATCAGAGTAGGAAACGCTATATTGACTGTATTAATTTAGAAATAGATGATTATTTTTATAAGATTTATGGTGAGAAAGGTCTTAAAATTTCATATATTCCTAATATTACCTTTGATGATTTTGAATATGAAACAATTAGAAAAAAGTTAAAACAAGTTTTAAAAAAAAATTATTTAAAAGAACTTAATTATGGTATGACTATATATGGTCCACATAGAGATGATTTTATTTTTGAGTTTAAATCTAACGATGTAAAATATTATGGTTCACAAGGACAACAAAGACTTGCAATAATATGTTTTAAATTATCAGAAATTAGTATTTTTAATGAGTTTACTGGTACTACACCTGTTTTGCTATTAGATGATATTTTTAGCGAACTAGATGTTAGGAAAAGAAATAAATTATTAAAAATTATTGGTGCTTCTGATATTCAAAGTATTATTACTACAACAGATTTAAAAAATATAAATAAAAAATTTGTTGAGACAGCTTGTGTGTTTAAAGTGGATAATGGCAATGTAGAAAGAAAGTAGGGTAAGTATATGAATGAAAAAATAGAAAAAGAATATGATTCTTCGGCTATACAAGTTTTGGAAGGACTAGAGGCGGTTAGAAAGCGTCCAGGAATGTATATAGGTACGACAAGCTCAAGAGGTTTACATCATTTGGTATGGGAAATTGTAGATAATGCTATTGATGAAGCTTTGGCTGGATTTTGTACTCATATTGAAGTAACTATTTGTAAGGATAATAGTATTATTGTCAAGGATGATGGTAGGGGAATTCCTGTTGATATTCACCCAAAAACTGGAAAAAGCACTGTTGAAACAGTTTATACAGTACTTCATGCTGGTGGAAAGTTTGGTGGTGGAGGATATAAAGTGTCTGGTGGATTACATGGAGTTGGAGCAAGTGTTGTTAATGCTTTAAGTGATTGGCTAGAAGTAAAGGTTTATAAGAATTCTAATGTTTATTATCAACGTTTTAGTCATGGTGGTCATCCAGATGATGATTTAAAGATAATTGATCAATGTGATGAGAATAGAACTGGTACTACTGTTCATTTTCTGCCAGATGATCAAATTTTTACTGAGACTACAATTTATGATTATGATATATTAAAAAATCGTTTAAAAGAGTTAGCTTTTCTTAATAAAGGTCTAAGAATATCTTTATTTGATGAAAGAGAAGCTGATAAAAAAGATTCTTTTTGTTATGAAGGCGGTTTAGTTGAATATGTTCAAATGTTAAATAAAAATAAAAATCCTATTCATGAAACTATTGTTGATGTTGATGGTGAAGATAAGGACATTAAAGTTGAAGTAGCTTTACAATATAATGAGACTTATAATGAAAGTATTTATTCCTTTGTTAATAATATTACTACTCCAGAAGGAGGAACTCATGAAGATGGAGTAAGACGAGCACTTACTAGAATACTCAATAAATATGCAACTGCAAATAATTTTTTAAAGGAAAAAGATGATCCATTGACAGGAGATGACGTACGTGAAGGTATTACTATGATAATTTCTGTAAAGCATCCAAATCCTCAGTTTGAAGGACAAACTAAAACAAAATTAGGTAATAGTGAGGTACGTGGTATTGCGGATAAAATTTTTTCAGAAGCTTTTGAAAGATTTTTATTAGAAAATCCTGATCAGGCTAAAGTGATAGTTGATAAATCCATGACTGCAAGTAGAGCAAGAGTAGCTGCAAAGAAAGCTAGGGAATTAACTAGAAGAAAAGGGGACTTGGATGTTACTAATTTTTATGGAAAACTATCTGATTGTAAAAGTAAAGATGCTACAGTTTCTGAGATTTTTTTAGTCGAAGGAGATTCTGCTGGTGGATCAGCTATAAAAGGTAGAGATTCTATGACTCAAGCAATTTTACCATTACGTGGAAAAATTTTAAATGTAGAAAAGGCAAGACTTGATAGGGCTTTAGGAAATGAAGAAATTCGTACTATTATAACGGCTTTTGGTACTGGTATTGGTGATGAATTTGACTTGTCTAAATTACGTTATCATAAGATTATAATAATGACTGATGCTGATGTTGATGGTAGTCATATTAGAGTTTTATTGTTGACATTATTTTATAGGTTTTTTAGACCTATTGTTGAAGCAGGACATGTATATGCTGCTCAGCCTCCTTTATTTTGTATAAAGCATGGTAAAACTATTAAATATGTGTTAAATGAAGAGGAAAGAGATGAGTATTTATCTGGATTATCTCCTAATACAAAATATGAAATTACGCGTATGAAAGGTTTAGGAGAAATGGATGCAGAAGAATTAAATGAGACAACAATGGATATAAAATCTCGGGTTTTGAGACAAATTACAGTTGATGATGCTATAGCTGCAGATGAAGTTTTTTCTAAATTAATGGGTGAAGAAGTCGAACCTAGACGTGAATTTATAGAAACAAATGCAACGTATGTTGAAAATTTAGATATTTAGGAGGTTTTTATGGATAGATTAGAAAAAAATAATATTGTAAAAGAAGTTGAAGATTCTTTTTTAGAATACTCTATGAGTGTCATTGTTGCTCGTGCTTTACCTGATTTGAGAGATGGATTGAAGCCTGTTCATAGAAGAATTTTGTACTCGATGTATGAGTCTGGTTATACCCCAGATAAACCTCATAAAAAGAGTGCTAGAATTGTTGGCGATGTTATGGGTAAATATCATCCTCATGGTGATTCTTCTATATATGAAGCGATGGTTCGTATGGCTCAGGACTTTTCTTATCGTTATATGTTGGTAGATGGACATGGAAATTTTGGTAATATTGAAGGATATGGAGCTGCTGCAATGCGTTATACTGAGTCTCGATTATCTAAAATTTCGTTGGAATTATTAAGAAATATTAATAAAGATACTGTTAATTTTACGCCTAATTTTGATGAAAGTGAGAGAGAACCGGAAGTTTTGCCTTCAAGGTTTCCAAATATATTAGTAAATGGAACAACTGGTATTGCAGTTGGGATGGCTACTAATATTCCACCTCATAATTTGGGGGAAGTTATAGATGGCTGTGTTGCTTATATTAATAATCCTAATATAGAGTTAGATGAATTAATGCAACATATTAAAGGTCCTGATTTTCCAACTGGTGCAATTATATTGGGAAATAGTGGTATTCGTAAGGCTTATGAGACTGGTAGGGGAACTATTACTATAAGAAGTAAGGCTACTATTGAAGAAGAACATGGAAAGCAACAAATAATTATTGATGAAGTTCCTTATGGTGTTAATACTTTAGAATTAAAAAATAAGGTAGCAGAATTAGTGCATAATAAAGTAATTGATGGTATTTCTGATTATCATTCTGATTTAAAAGATGGAATAAAAATTACAATTACTTTAAAACGAGATGCAAATGCTCAAGTAGTATTAAATAAATTGTATAAGCATACTCAATTTCAAACTACTTATGGTATTATTTTTTTGATGCTAGATCAAGGGGTACCTAAGACCTTAGGTTTAAAAGAAATTATCTCAAAGTATATAGAATATCAAAAAGAAATAATTATTAGAAGAACAAAATTCGATTTAGATGTTGCTGAAAAGCGTGTTCATATATTGGAAGGATTAAAAATTGCTTTAGATAATATAGATGCTGTAATTAAAGTTATTCGTGGGTCTGCTTCAGATGAGGAAGCTAGAAATGGCTTAATGAATGGTTTTAATCTTACTGAAATCCAAGCAAATGCAATTTTAGAAATGAGATTAAGACGTTTAACTGGTTTAGAAAGAGAAAAAATAGAAAATGAACTAAATGAGTTATTAAAAACTATTGAAGAGTTAAAAGCAATTTTAGCAAGTGATGAAAAAATATTAGAAGTAATTAAGAATGAACTATTGGAAATAAAACAAAAATATGGTGATGAAAGACGTACTAATATAGATATGACAGCTATTGAGTATATTGAGGATGAATCTCTGATTCCTGAAGAGAATATCATCATTAATTTAACAAGGAATGGTTATATAAAAAGATTAAGAGCAGATACATATAAAACTCAAAATCGTGGTGGTGTAGGAATTAAAGGAATGTCTACTAATGAAGAAGATTTTGTTGAACATTTAATATCTATGAATACCCATGATTATGTATTATTCTTCTCAAATAGAGGAAGAGTGTATAGATTAAAAGGTTATGAAATTCCTGAATTTTCTAGACAATCTAAAGGATTACCTATTATTAATTTATTGCCTTTAGAAAAAGGCGAGAACATAAGTTCGGTAGTTAGCATTAGAAAAGATGATGATTTTACAAAATATTTGATGTTTGCAACAAGAAATGGTATTGTTAAAAGAACTCCAATTGAAGAATTTGATAATATTAGAAAAGGTGGTAAGATTGCTATTGTTTTGAAGGATAATGATGAATTAATAAGCGTCAAAAGCACATGTGGAAAAAATGAAATTGTAATTGGAGCTAGTAATGGTAGATTAGTTAGATTTGATGAAAATGAAGTTAGATCTATGGGTAGAAGTAGTTCTGGAGTAAAAGGAATTGAATTAAATGGTGCTTCTGTAGTTGGAGCAGAGGTTGTAGAACCTGGACATTATGTTTTGATTGTTACTGAAAATGGTTATGGAAAAAAGACTTTTATTGAAGAGTATAGATTAACTCATAGAGGTAGTAAGGGAGTCAAAGCATTAAATGTTACAGAAAAGAATGGTATGATGACTTCATTGAAATGTTTGGCTCCAAATGTTCCGCTTGATTTGATGATAATCACGGATAGTGGAATCATTATTAAGCTTCCTTTGGAACAAGTATCAACTTTAAAACGTGCTACGCAGGGTGTTAGATTAATTAATCTTAAAGATAATCAAAAAGTTTCTACTGTAGCAATTGTTTTGAAGGAACAAGAAGAAAATGTGATATCTAATAATATTGAAGATAATGATATTAAAGAGGATGCTTTAAATTAAGCATTCTTTTTAATAGAAGAAAAGCCATCGATTAGCTCGATGCTTTTTTATTTAATTTCAGTTTTTCATTAACACAATATAAAAAATATAGGATTATATTTACATAACTTATATTTTTTATTATATTTTTCGTGTCCAAAATTTTGTGGAAAATTATTTTATGTATTTAAAATATTAAACATTGAATTATGATAAATTTTGAGAATAATTTTAAAATCACTTAATAATCATTGTAATAACTATTGAGATAAATAGTTTATTAAAAACTATTTCAATGATTTTTTTTTATTATATAAATAATTTTTTTTCAATATTAAATTTTGAATTAATATATTATTTCCTGGGAAATATTTCTTAGTATTTTAATTATGCTTAGTTCTTATTTAGCAAATAATCATTCAAAAGAAATACCTGTTAAGTTTCACGTGAAACATTTATTTCCGTTTCATATAAATGTATATATTTTTATAATCTTTTACTAAATTATTTCCCGGGAAATATTTCTTAGCATTTTAATTATGCTTAGTTCTTATATAGCAAATAATCATTCAAAAGAAATACCTGTTAAGTTTCACGTGAAACATTTACTTTTGTTTCATATAAGTATATATTTTTAAAATTTTTACTAAATTATTTCCCGGGAAATATTTCTTAGTATTTTAATTATGCTTAGTTCTTATATAGCAAATAATCATTCAAAAGAAATGCTTGTTAAGTTTCACGTGAAACATTT
>CAMVAN010000035.1 GCA_947165475.1 uncultured Caryophanales bacterium
TTAAGCAATTTAGTTTTTCTTACTTGGATAGTTCTTAAGCTAATTTTACTAGAATAAACATGTTAATTTTAAGCAATTTAGTTTTTCTTACTTGGATAGTTCTTAAGCTAATTTTACTAGAATTAATTTATATTATTTTAAATGAAAAATAATGTATAAAAAACACTAATTGAAAGAAACTATATATAAAAGTATTATTTATAAAAAGGAGTGTATAAATGAAAAAGTATAATTTAGAAAACAGTTTAAAAAGTGAAAAAATTATTTCAAATAAAAGAGAAGAGGGGAAGTATCAAAAAAAATAGATTATAACTCCCCTACCTTAGATTCATTTATAAAAAATGGTGGAATTATAACAGATAATGAATATGAAATAACATCAGATACAGAAATTAATAACAATTATTCTGAAAAAAATCAATACGAAAAAGGGGCTATTTAAATCCCCTTTTGTTTTAAAAAATTATTATTCTAATGAATCTAAAATACTCTCCCCTATTTCAGGCATTTCTAAATCAAAGTTATCAGCAATTAAAGCACCAATATTTCCAAGTGTTGAAAATTTATCCAATCTTTTTGGATACTTAAAATTTCTACTATAAAGAATAACAGGAACATTTTCACGGGTATGATGATTTCCTGGAAAAGTTGGATCATTTCCATGATCTGCAGTAATAATAAATAAATCATCTAACTCAAGTTTATTTAAAATAATAGGTATATCAACATCCAATTCTTCAATAGCTTTACCATACCCTTCAACATCTCTCATATGACCATATAAAGAATCAAAATCCTGAAGATTAACCATACATAAACCAGTAAAATTCTTATCAATAATATCTAATAATTTATTAATAGCCTCAGAATTAGTTGTAGCTTTCATAGTTTTATTAATACCTTGTCCAGCAAAGATATCATTTATTTTACCAATCCCAATAACATTATAATCATTTTCCAATAATTCATCTAAAATACTCCTTTTTGGAGGCTTCATAGTGTAATCTTTACGGCATTGATTTAATAGTTTATATTTACCTGGAACTCCAGTAAAAGGTCTAGCAATAATTCTAGCTATTCTCCAATTATTTTTTAAACTCAAATTTCTAATTCTTTCACAATACTCATGTAAAGTTCCAATTGGAATACAATCTTCATGAGCAGCAACTTGTAAATCAGAATCAGCTGAAGTATAAATAATTAAAGAACCATAATTATATTGTCTTTCTCCCAACTCTTGAATAATAGAATTATCATGAGAACAAACATTTCCTATGACTCTTCTACCAGTCACTTCTTCAATACTATTTAGCATATCAAAAGTAAAACCATCATTATAAGTTTGAAAAGCATAATCATTTTTTATTCCAACCATCTCATAATGACCATTAATACTATCCTTTCCAGCATTAATAGAAGAAGCTATAGTATAATATGCTTCAACATTATCATTATCACTCATATTAATAGTATCTAATAAACCAATCTTTTTTAAATTAGGTATAAATAAATCATTTTTTTCTATAATATGACCAAAAGTATTAGCCCCAGTATCACCAAAATTAGCAGAGTCACTTGCTTCCCCTACTCCTAAGGAATCTAAAACCATCAAAAATATTCTTTTAAACTTCATAACTATTACTCCTTTGTACTACGATAATGATATTTATTGTAGCTTTCAATTACTGTCTCATCACTAACTTTAGTGTATATTCTAGTTGTAGAAATATCAGAATGCCCTAACATTTCTTGAATACTCCTTAAATCTGCCCCGCGATTAATTAAATGAGTAGCAAAACTATGTCTTAAGGTATGAGGAGAAACATCAGGATTCAAACCTTTCATCAATAAAATAGACTTAAGATTTTTAAAAAAACCTTGTCTAGTCATACCAATACCATGATTATTTAAAAATAATTTATTGCAACTCTTATTTTTTAATAAAAGACTTCTTTTTTCTAAATATAAATCTAAATAATATAAAGCATACTCCCCTAAAGGCACTTCTCTTTCTTTACTACCTTTGCCCATAATACGAATAAGACAATTATTTTTATCAATATCAGTAATCTCTAAATTAACTAGTTCACTTACTCTTAAACCACACCCATACATTAATTCTAACATAGCTTTATTACGATAGTCAAATGGAGTCTTTAAAGGAATATCTAAGAGAACATCAACATCTTCAATACTTAAAGACTTAGGCAAACTTTTTTTTAACTTTGGTCTTTCAATAAATTCACTTGCATTAGATAAAACTATTTTTTCTTTCAATAAATAAGAATGAAAATTTTTAATTACTGTTAAATTATGAGCAATAGTAGAAGTTTCTTCATCATGTCTATTCTTTAAAAAGTCTTTTATATCATCACTCTTAATAGAGCAAACATCATATATATATCTATTATTTAAAAAATCCAAATATAATTTTAAATCATTTTCATAAGATAGTTTTGTCTTATCAGATAAACCTTTTTCAAATATACAATAATTAATAAAATCTTTTATTGCATCCTCAATTTTCATACTAACCACCTAATAATAGTTTAATCATTAATTAAAAAATTTACAAGATATAAAAAACATGATACAATAATAACGGTGATAAGATGAAGAATACAGAAACAATAGAAAATGTAGATTTTGAAATCAAATGGGAAGGAAAGCCATCAGGCATATGGGGAAGATTTTTGTCATTTCTTCATTTAAATTTTACGACCTATCAAATAACAAAAGATGAACTTATTATAAAAAGAGGTTTTTTTAAACAACGTACAAATACAATAGAATTATATTTATTAAAAGATCCTGATATGGAAATAAATATAATTCAAAGAATGCTTGGTGTTGGAAATGTATCAGTAACAATAGATTCTCATTCACATGGAGAAAGAGCTGGAGAAGTAGTTCGCTTGAAAAATATAAAAGATTGTGAAAAAGTAAGAAAATTATTACGAGACGCTATAGAAGCAGATGTAATGGAAAGAAATATAACATACTTTGATAAAGTATAATCTACAATAAGTAGATTTTTTCTTAAATACAAAAAAACGAACAAATGTATAAGAAAGGAAAATAACAATATGAGTACACCACTAGCATTAAAATTAGCCCCTAAATCTTTAAAAGATATTATTGGACAAAAACATTTAATTGGAGATAATAAAGTACTATCAAACTTAGTAAAAAATAAAAAAATATTTTCTATGATACTATATGGAAAACCTGGTATTGGAAAAACTTCTATAGCAACAGCAATTGTAAATGATCTAAATACTAGACACCGTTTTTTAAATGCTACTATTCATACTAAAAAAGATTTAGATATTGTAATTGAGGAAGCAAAAATGTATGGAGAAATCATTTTAATAATGGATGAAATACATAGACTAAATAAAGATAAACAAGATATTCTACTTCCAGAATTAGAAAGTGGAAGAATTATTCTAATTGGAATGACTACATCAAATCCTTATCACTCTATAAATCCCGCTATAAGAAGTAGATGTCAATTATTTGAGCTAGAAGAGTTAAAAACTGAAAATATAATAGAAGGTCTAAATAGAGCCATTAAACATGAAGATTTAAAAGGAATAAAAATAGATGAAGAATCAATTAACTTAATAGCCCATTTATCTGGAAATGACTTAAGATATGCTTATAATCTTTTAGAGGTAGCCTTCTATGCTACAGATAATAAAATAATAACTGCTGAAAAAATAAAAATGATAAATAATAAACCAGTATTTTTTTCAGATAAAGATGGAGATGGGCATTACGATATACTCAGTGGACTGCAAAAATCAATTAGAGGTAGTGATGTAGACGCATCTCTTCACTACGCTGCTAGATTAGTCTTAGAAGGAGATTTAGACTCGTTATTTAGACGATTAAGCGTCATTGCATATGAAGATATTGGTCTAGCCAATCCATCAATTGGCCCAAAATTAGAAGCAGCAATCAATGCAGCATTAAGAATAGGCCTACCAGAAGCAAGAATACCTATAGGAACAATTATTATAGAAATGGCATTATCACCAAAGTCAAACACAGCACATATAGCATTTGATAAAGCCCTTAAAGATATAGAAAATGGAAATGTCGGTAATTTACCAAAACATCTAAGAACAGACTCAAAAGACTATTTATATCCGCATGACTTTCCAAATGCATATGTAAAACAACAATATTTACCTGACAAAATTAAAAATAAAAAATATTATTATCCTAAAACAATAGGATATGAAAAAACAATAAGTGAAATCTATAAAAAAATAGAACAATTAAAAAAAGAAGGTTAAGACCTTCATAAATTCAAAATAAACATTTCAATTAAATGGATTCCATCAACATCACTAGTTTTTAACTTAAAATCCATATCATGGAGCTGTTGCATTAATTGCAGCAACTCCTTTTCTGTATAATAGTGAATCAACTCTCTAGTTTTCTTAATCCTATAAGTTGTTTTTTCTTCTAGCATATCCTGTATTTCTTTATCAGAGTAATGTTCCTTACTAAATATTTTAACCTGATAAATAATGCGTATCTGACTTGCTAATAAGCCTATTAAACTTATTGGTTCTAAATTATAATCTAATAACTCACGAAATTTAATTAATGCATCTTTCTTATTTCTCTCTGCTAAACTCTTTGTAAAAGCAAAAGTTAAATCTCTAGAATCTCCTAACTTTCTTTCAACTAAATCTTCTATATCTTTATTAGTAATTTTTTTCTCATCATATTTATATTCTCGAAGTTTAGCACATTCATTTGTTATTTTACTAAAATCCCCTAAACAATAATCGCACAACAAGTTAATAGCCTTGGTATCAATAGAATATCCACTTAATTGGCTCTTTATAAAGCTCTTATCATCATATTCAACCAATTGATATTTACATTTCTTCTTTAACTCTTTTGTTAATTTGTAAGTATTATTTAACTTATTAGCATCTATTATTAATAAATAATTAGGATTTGGATTATCTAAATACTTTAATAAATGATCAATTTGACTTTTATTATCATCTTGTTTTAAAACTTCAATCTTATGAATAATAATAACTTTTTTCTCACTTAAAAAACTATAAGTATCTAAATCTTCAAGTGCATTATCTAGAATAGATTCTTCCATATCATATAGACTAATAGTAGCTGAATCAAATCCTTCTGAATGAATAATTTTTTCTCTTTCTTTTTGTAAAGAAAGAGAGTCTAAACTCTCTAATAAGTAATTATTCATCTTTTAAACAAGAATCCTTTACAAATTCAATAATTTCATCAATTGCTTCTTGATTCTTTCCTCCACCTTGAGCAAAAGTAGGACTTCCTCCACCATTACCATCAGATAATATAGATGCTTTTTTAACAATATAACCCGCATTCAAATGACAACCACTTTTAGCTAAAATATTGATACTTCCATTTTCTAGTTTATTTAAGAAAACAATAAAACCATTACTCATTTCATTTACTAATGCATCCATAATAGTTTTTAATAAAGATACTTCTTTATTATCTACTACCATAATAAGCAAATCGATATTTCCTACAGTCTCAATATGTTCACGATATAAATCCAAATTATCTAAAGCAGACTTTTGTTTAATTTCATAATACTTCTTTTCTAAATCTTTAACTTCTTGTTGAATATACTGAACCTCATTTTTATAATAAATAATATCTTTATAAGATGTAGGCTTATCATTATTAATATCAACATCAAATTCTAAACGTATACCTTTATTTCTAGCATCATCTAATATTTCCCTAGCTTTTAATAATAATTTAACCTTTTCATCATTATATGGTTTAATAACCTCATATAAAGTAGACTCAATCATATTATTAGTAACAGCTTCAATTCGATAAACATTGCTACCTTTACTTTCACAATTATAAATCGCAAGATTTCCAATTTCTTTTGTATTTGTAGTATGAGTTCCTCCGCATAACTCAATAGACTTACCAATCTTTACAACTCTAACTAAATCACCATATTTTTCACTAAATAAAGCCATAGCCCCAAGTTTTTTAGCTTTATCAAGTGGCATAACTTCAGTTGAAACAATAATATTTTGATGAATCATTTCATTAGCAAATTTTTCTACTTCTAAAATTTTTTCATCTGTCATTTTACCAGAATAAGAGAAATCAAAACGTAATCTTTCTCCATCAACATAACTTCCGGCTTGTTTAATGTTATTCGATACAACTTGCTGTAAAGAATATTGTAAAATATGAACACTAGAATGATTAACTTCTGTCTTTTTTCTTTTATCTTTATCAAGAACTAATTCACATTCATCCCCTATCGTAATATGGCCATCTAATAAACGAACTTTATGAATATGTTGGCCATTAGGAGCCTTAAATACATCAACAACTCGAGCTTTGAAGTTATCTCCTATAATCATACCAGTATCACTTACTTGCCCTCCGCTTTCTGCATAAAAGCAAGTTCTTTGAACAGCTAAATAAGTATCATGATCAATAGTATTTACAATTTCATCTTTTGAGAATATTGCAATAACTTTACTTCTTAAACGATAAATTCCGTAAGCAAATTCAGATTTTTCATGAAAATCTAAAAGAACTTTTTTTTGGCTCGCCATTGATGATACATTTTTAGCATTTTTCTTAGCAAGTTCTTTTTGCATAGTCATATATTTATCAAACTCATCTCGACTAACCGTAAAACCAATTTCCTTTAAATATTCTTCTGTTAACTCAAAAGGAAAACCATAAGTATCATACAATTTAAAAGCGTCATCACCACTAATAGTAGAGTCATTAGAATGAGAAACTATTTCTTTTAATCTTCTTTCTCCAGCATCTAAAGTTTTTAAAAATAATCTCTCTTCTTCTAAAATAGTAACTTCAACTTCTGCTCTTTTTTTAACTAAATATGGATAAGCATCTTTCATCACATCAATAACATCACTAACTATTTTATATAAGAACGGTCCATTTAATCCAAGACTTCTTCCAAAACGAACACTACGTCTTAATAATCTTCTAAGAACATATCCTCTTCCAACATTTTCAAAACATGCACCATCTGCTAAAGCAAAAGTAATTGCTCGAACATGGTCAGCGATAATTTTAAATTCTTTTTGTCCTACATATTCATAATGAGATAACTCTTCAATATGTTTAATAATAGGCTTAAACAAATCAGTCTCAAAATTAGAATCAACGTTTTGAAAAATACAGCACCATCTTTCTAAACCAGCTCCAGTATCGATATTTTTACTTGGTAATTCCTGATAATCTTTTCTGTCAACTCCTTCTTTTGAATTAAATTGACTAAAAACATTATTCCATATTTCTACAAAGCGTTCTTGATCAAGATCATTTTTGAACTTTTCAAAAGCATTCCCATCATCGTATTTTTCTCCCCTATCGAAAAATATTTCAGAATCTGGCCCACAAGGTCCTTCGCCAATTTCCCAAAAATTGCCTTCTAAAGGAATAATATGTGAAGAATCTAATCCTACTTTTTCCCACTCTTCTTTAGCCTCTATATCATCTTTATAAACAGTAACATAAATTAAATCCTTTGGTATAGCAAAATATTCCTTACTAGTTAATAACTCAAAAGCATAAGAAATAGCTTCTTTTTTAAAATAATCTCCTACACTAAAATTTCCCATCATTTCAAAAAATGTTTGATGTCTTTTTGTTATACCAACATTTTCAATATCATTAGTACGAATACATTTTTGTATATTAACAATTCGTCTACAATCAGGTACTTCCCTTCCATCAAAGTATTTTTTTAATGGAGCAACACCCGCATTAATCCATAATAAACTATCATCATTTACTGGTATTAATGAAGCACTCTCATAAATTTGATGTTCTTTATTTAAAAAGAATCGAAACCATGTCTCTCTTATATCATTATGTGTCATATATTCCATTTTTTTACACCTCTTCAATTATTTTCTTTAATGAATTAATTTCATCTTCAATTGTACTATTATTTAAAATATAATAATCCGCATAAGCAATGGGACCACCTTTATAAAGGTTTTCTATCTCTGATAAATCTCTATCTATAATAGCTTTTTTATCAAAAGGCCTATCTACTCTACGAGAAACTCTATCATATCTAATATTTTTATCAGCAATAACCGCGACTAATTTTAAGTTTGGAAACTTATCTATCAGATATTTATATTCATACCAAGAATAAAGTCCATCTAAAACAACATTATTGTTTGGAAGTTTTTCTCTTATTTCTGGCTCAGCAAATTTCGCATAACATTCTTTTCCATGCTCTTTTCTTAACTTTTCTCGAAATTCTTTCTCACTCTTTCCATCTTCAGTACGAACAATCCCAGCTTCATCCATTAATTTATAAGTAAATCCGCCAAAATATATTTTATCCCAACCAATGCTTTCTAAGTAATCTGTAATAATACTTTTTCCTGAACCACTCATCCCAACTATGGCAATTAATTTATTCAACTTATTCACCATCTTCCTCATTACGAATAATTTCAATACTTGCTTTTTCTAAATCTTCAATAGCATGATTCTCAATAATATAATCATAGTCTTTATATAAATCAACTTCTAATTCAGTAATATGATTTTGTTCATCTATACTTAATACAGAATGATCCAACTTACGATTAATTTTAATAGTAACTACATCATCATATTTATCTTTAATAATCTCAAATTCTCGAACTAGCCGAGCATCTACAATAATAAAAGTATCAAAAAAATTACTTAAAATTTCTATATCTTCAAACAAACGATTTAATAAGAAATCTTTTTTATCCATTTTATCTCTTATAATTTCGATCCCCATTTTTTGAAGAAACTCTCTAGGCTTATCATTTTCATTACCATTCCAATCAAAATAATTTCTAGCATAAGAATAAAGTGGCTCAGTAATATGTAAAATACAAGGTTTATAGCCATATTTTTTTAATTCTTCCCTTAAATATTCACCAAAAGTATTTTTACCAGTTTTTGCTTTACCCCCAATTACATATACTTTCATAAAATCCCTCTTTCTACATAAAAAAAAGATAGCACAAGGAGTGCAATAAGCACGGTACCATCCTTTATTTTCTCTTTTTGATAACGGTTCTCCCGACTAAACTCATTAAGTAGCTTCTAAATAGTATTATCGTTTTTTTCACCAACCAAAACGTCTCTAAAATAAATCCTATTTATACTCCTCTCAAATCACAATCTAGTAATTTATACAAATATTATTTTAGCAAAACAAATTAAAGAATTCAATCCTAAATTTAAAATTAAGATAATAAAATTAAGAACTTTCAGGACTATCGATATGTAAAGTAAATAAATCTGTCTTTTCCAATATAAAATTAAATATAATCTTAATACAAGCAATACAAGGAGTAGCAACAACCATGCCAAGAATTCCAAAAAAATGTTGAAATAATAATAAACCAACCATAATCGTAACAGGATGAAGTTGCATAGTATGTCCCATAATTAAAGGCTGATAAAAATTATTTTCTAATAATTGTACAACCAAGATAGAAATAATACAACAAATACCAGTAAATGGTGATATAGAAAATCCAACTATAATAGCGGGAATTGCTCCAATATAAGGTCCAAAATAAGGAATAATATCAGTAACTGCACAAAACAAAGCAAATAAAATAGGAGCTTCCATACCAGCTAAAGTAAGTCCAACACATTGAGTAATAAAAACTAAAAACATAACCATTAATAATCCCATAACATAGCTTCTAAGTGAGGTATTAATACGATGAGTTATTTCCTTATATCCATCTTTCCAATTAAAAGGCAAATAGTCATAAATCATGTGATTAACTTTAGAAAAATCAAATAATAAATAAAATCCTATCATAAGCCCCAATATAACATTAAATCCACCACTTATTATAATTCTTCCAATTTTAAATATATTTTTTGGTAATTCCGAACCAACCTCTACGCCTACAGAAGATATATAATTCTGTAATTCCATCTGAATTTTAGAAATATCAATAGAATTGTTAGAGTCAAACTTTTTAATAAAATTTAAACAAAAATCACTAATTTCTTGAAAAATATTTGGAACAACTCTAACAAAGTCTTTTAATTGTTGAATCAAAGAAGGAATTAATAAATAACTACTCAAAAATAAAAAACCTATAATAAATAAATATACTAAAATACACCCAATAATTCTAGGAACTTTTTTATCCTGTAATTTAGAAACAAATGGTTCAAAAAACCACGCTATTAATAGTCCTATAAAAATAGGAGAAATAACTGATAATAATTCTTTTAAATATTTAATTAAACTCCACTCTTTAATAAGATACGTAGTCAGAACAATAAGAGCTATAATAGCCATAAAGTATCCTATATTAACTATTTTATTACCAGTTTTTAAAATATGATTTAGACTAGTAATATCTAAGCTAGTTTCTTTTTCTTTAATTTTACGAAACATAATAATCCTCCTTAAGCTTATAATTAAATTATAATAGTTATTTAATATATTTTCAATATAAAGAATAAAAGGTATAATAAAAAAAGAGGGATAAAATGAAAACAATAAAAAAAGAAATAACAAATGAAATAATAATAAAGAATTCAAAATTTATAAATATATTAATACCAATTAATAGTAAAGAGATAGAGAAATATTTAAATTATTACAAAGAGAAGTATCCAAAAGCAACTCATTACTGTTATGCTTATATATATCAAGATATAAAAAAATGTAGTGATGATAATGAACCATCTCAGACTGCAGGTATGCCTATGTTAAATGTATTAGAATCAAATAATCTAATAAACGTATTAACAATAACTATTCGCTATTTTGGAGGAATAAAACTTGGAGCTGGAGGTTTAGTTAGAGCATATACAAAATCAGTAACAGAAAATTTAAAGCAACAAGAATTTATAGAATTAGAAGAAGGATATTTAATAAAAATAGAATTTCCATATTCAAAAGAAAAAGAAATTAAACATTTCATACAAGAAAAAAAAATAAAAGAAAAAAACTATCAAGAAACTATAACCTTTATAGCAACAATATCGAAAGAAAAGATAAAAGATTTAATATATCCATATAAAATAATAGAAGAAGTATTAATAGAAAAAGATTCATAAGAATCTTTTTTAAGTAGTGATTAAACTTTTTAACTTACGTATAACTTTCTTTTCAATTCTAGAAATATAGGACTGAGAAATTCCTAATTTATCAGCAACTTCTTTTTGTGTGTATTCATCACTTCCTAATAATCCGTATCTTAAAATCATAATTTCTCTATCTCTTGGTTTTAAACCTAATATTTCTTGTATCATAAGAGCTTGATTATCTTTCTTTTCAATATTATTACTAACATCATCTTTATCCGTACCAATAATATCTTCTAAATGTAGTTCATTTCCTTCTCCATCATAAGACAAAGGTTGATCTATACTAACTTCAACTTTAGTCTTTTTATTTTTTCTTAAATACATTAAAATCTCATTATCTATACATCTAGATGCATAAGTAGCAAGTCTAATATTCTTATCACTAGAAAAAGTATTTATTCCTTTAATTAGCCCAATACTACCAATACTAACCAAGTCTTCTAAATCTACTCCTGTATTTTCATATTTTTTAGAAAGGAATACAACTAATCTTAAATTATGTTCAATTAACTTATCTCTAGCAGAAAGATCTCCTTCTTCCTTTCTCATTATATAATAGTCTTCTTCATCCTTTGATAAAGGTTCAGGCAAAATATCTGTTGAACCAACATAAAAACAACTGCCAACTTTTTGAAATAAACATCTAATAATCTTAATAATCTTTAACATAATATCTCCTTTAATATATTTGGTAAAATGCAGTTCACTCCATCTAAATTAATTTTATCTGTTGCAATACCTATTAAACAATTTGTAATAATCTTCTCATCAATAACAACCTTATCTGCTCGAAAACAAGGAATGACACCGGTAGTATTTAAAGCTTTATATGGCACATAAATAACCTTATCAATAGGTATTTTTAAATTAATAAGAATAATGCTTTCTCTTTTTATAGGAGAAAGTAATTGATTTCCAGTATCTATCATCCCCTCTAATTGATATTTTTTATTTTTATAGTAAAAAGTAACATAATACTTATCTTTATAATAATATTTAAAAATAAGATATTCTTTTACAAAAATAAAAACAATAAAAAGACTACTTACTATTAAAAATATTATATGAATATAATAATTATTATTCAAATCAAAACAATAAATAAAGCCTCCTATTAATAAACTAATTACATAAAAATAAAATATTTTTTGAAAAAAATTAAATGTTCCAAAACTAATAATAATCATAAAAATACTAATTATTATTTTTAAAAAAAACAATAAAATAATATCAATATCAATAAAAATAATAGAAGTAGTAATAGATCCAAATAAACTACCAAGTAATATACGATATTTTGCTTTATTTATTTTTAATAATCTCTTTGTACCATATAAAATCATAAAATCTAACATAAAGTTTAAAAGAAATATAAATTCAAAATACATTTTCATATAATCACCAAAGTCATTATAAAAAAAATAAAACGACTAATTTGTCGTTTTATAATTACTTTATATTTTTTTCTTATTAATAAATATCTTAATTATATAAGATAAGAAAATACACATAATTCCTACAAAACACCATTTTAAAACTAAATTAATAGTAGGCATTCCACCAGTATAACGATTAATTATATCAAACATACTCTCAGGAAAGTATTTACCTATTAAATAAGCTACATCTTTTAAACCAATATTGTTTTTAATAAAAGCTAATATTCTCAAAAATATATCAATAATCGCCATAAGAAATACAAAAGATGAAAATCTTTTAAAAAACATAACCACTACTAGTATTAAAATGACTAAAACTATTAAATCTATATACATAAACAACACCCTATTCTCTACAATTAGTTTATCATATATAGATTATTTTTCAAATAGAAAAAAGTTAAGTTTACAATTTTATTTTATTTTATCTCCTTCTTCTAACATCGTTGTAATAAAGATTCCATAACCTTTTAAAGGTTCTTCTACAACAACATAGTTTACTACACCAATAATTTTATTGTCTTGAAGAATAGGAGAACCACTCATTCCTTGTACAATACCACCAGTCTTTTTTAATAACTTTTTATCCGTAATTTCAAAAAGAATATTTTTATTAAAAGAATCTTCATCAATAGAAATAATATTAATTGAAAAATCTTCTATTTTATCATCTAAAATATTTGTTCGAATAAAAGCTTTTCCCTTATGAATATCAAAAATATCCCCTACAGGAGTTAATCTTTGCTCAGAAATATCATCAGTATAAAAACCAAAAATACCTTCTTCTTCATTCTTCTCTATATCCCCTATAACTTCATTCTTTTCTATAACAGCATTCTTACTACCAGCACTACCTGATACACTTTTATTAATAGAAGAAACTTCAGCTTTATAAATATTTCCCGAATTTATTTGAAATTTAGAAAAACTAGAACTTTCAATTATTTCATGTCCTAAAGAACCAAAAATTTTAGTATTAGGGTCAATGTAAGATAAAGTACCAATTCCATTTATTTGATCTTTTACATATAAACCAGTCTTTAAAATATTATTCTCATAGACAGGCTCAAGATTTAAATCAACTATATTTCTTCCTCTTTGAATCATTAACTGAAACTGATTAGAATCCATTAAAACATCATTTAACTCGTCAATATTATGGATTTCAATATCATTTACTTTCTTAATAATGTCTCCTACTTCAATGCCACTATTTTTTCCAATATTTT
>CAMVAN010000036.1 GCA_947165475.1 uncultured Caryophanales bacterium
TTCTATTTCTTTTAAAATTTTTTTATCAACTTCATATTCCTTAGCATCTTCATAACTTACTCCATCATCCTTAAAAGACAAAATACATTTATCCTTACATATTAACTCATAACTAACACTAGCATTCATATAATTCCCAGTTGAATAAGAAAAAGATAACTTATAAATATTAATAATGTTTTTCTCTTTCTTTAAAAAGATTAATACTATTAATAAAACTATAATAACTCCAATTATAATTAAATACCTCATCTTCATAAAAACTCCTATTAAAAATCAATCACAATTGCTTTTAACTATATCATATAATTCATAATAATTTAGTATTTTATCTTTATCAAAAACACTATATCCTCTATTTTCTGGATCAGTATTATTATCAATAAATGCAATTTCTTGATTAAAAACCAAAACTCCTGGATAAATCTTAGAATAACTATCTCCTAAAACCTCTTTAATCTTCGTATCAGATATAAATCCAAGTTCTAAATTATTACCTTTATAATGAACAAATCTAGAAATATCTTTATTATTAAGTACTAAACTCTTACGATTATCTGGATACACAAAAACTCTTTTCATAATAACTCCACGATTAAGAGCTTCCATATTTAACTTTGTCCATATGTTTTCTTCATGAGTACCATTCCATTCATTATCATTACAAAATGATATTGCCATAACTACTCCATCTATTGAAACATTTTCTATTGAAGAATATAACCAATCATAGCCTTTATGATATAAATCATCAGGATAAAGTTTATCATAATTCTGATTATCCCTATTTCGATTATACAACCGGTAATATTCCTTTATCTGTTCTTCAATAAACTCAAACAATCCTAACTGAATAATATCTTCACGTACTTTTGAATACTCTGATTCTTCTCCAAGTTCAGAACGCAAATACCAATTATCTTCCTTTATCCAATTAAATACCGGCTTATTAAGTAAATTTTCTTTTTCTATATACTGAAGTCCCATTCTTCCTAAATTTAGAAAATACTCATTTTCTTCTGCATCTACCCCTTCACAAACTTTATAATAATTAGCAATCAGCAAATGAATCGCATGTTGTACCGCAACAGAAGAAGGATATAAATTATATTCCATAATATGAACACGATATAAAATATAACTAATTATTTTTAAATAACGAACATACTCAGAAGAAGAAATATCTTTTTTTAAAACTGTATCACATCCAAATATCGCAATATCAATAAAATTTAAAGCAATTGATGAAACAGAAAAATCAATATAATAAGGAACATCATTCTTTAAAATAATATTAGTAGAAATAAAATCATTATGTAAAGAAACAAAAGGAGGCATTACCGATAAAGAATGAAACTTTTTATTATAAGATTCATATCTTTTTATCATATCTTGATAATACAAAACAACAGGCTTTATAAGATTTTGATCATCTTCACTTAAATACTTCTTCTTATCTTGATATTCTTGTAAAAAATTCTCATAACTCCACATATCATATTGTTTATTCTTTTTAGCACTATCTAAAGATAAATAATTTTTTAAAGAAGTATTTATACAATTATATTTTAAAATATCAAAAACGATTTGAATCATAGTCTTTAAACTAACATTCTTATCTAAATCATAAATAGTTTTACCAGAAATATACTCCATCACATAAAAATAAATAGATTTTCCATTATAGTCAATTTCTCCTAGTAATCTATCATCATGATAATATACCTTAGGAATATGTATATATTTTTGTTTAGAAATAATCTCAATTATTTTAATATAATGATTAATATTATCAAGCCTTCTATCATTAGAAAAAAATTTAATAACATATTTTTTATGAGAAGTTTCTAAATAAACATTAAAATCCTCATATCCAGTCTCAATAATATGATAATTTTTTAAAGAAGAAAAATGATACATTTCTATAATTTGATTTAATATTTTTGGTAAATCTTCTTCTCTAAACTTTACTCGAGTAAAATAATTAAATATATTTTCCATAATACACCCCAATATTTACTAATATTAAATCACAAATAATAATAAAAGAAAAGGACTTATCCTAAGATAAATCCATATTTGTATAAGTATAAAGACATTCATTTATCTTTTGAAAATCAAATATCTTATTACTTATAAAATATCTTAAAATCAAATCAAAGTCTTTATTCATACTTAAAGAATAGCCAGCACTTTCTAAGACTTGATTAACCTCATCAAGATTAAGTTCTAAAGCAATACATAGCTTTAAGATATTATTTTTAGACAAATTATAGTTCCCATAACGAAATTTAGAAAAAATTCTTCTATCCATACTAGCTTTGTTATAAATAAAAGAATCTTTATCAATATTATTTTTTATAAAATAATCATCAATATAAGAAAATATCATTTCTGAGCAACTCTTTGTCTTATTTTGATTTAAGTACAATTCAATATCATTCATATTAAAACCTCCTAAAATGTATACAAAATCCCTATACATTTACATCTTTTTAACACTTTTTAAGTTTTAATATGATAAAGAACCAAGTCCTTAAATCGCATAAAATATATCATAAAAATAGTATTTTGTCAAATGATGTTTAACAAATAAATTAAGATGCTCTTCACATTAATCCTATATAAACAAGTATATACAGTCACTAGTAAGTAGATGTCCTGAAAGGTTGCGATCCTTTTTCCTCATCTACCTAAGCAAAAGCTCCAAGACTACGTCGGAATAATACCGACAATTCCAACACGCATTAGGAATTCATCTTTCTTATCTTACTATTGCAGATTTGTGCCGGGATACTGGTTTCTAATCTTATAGTATATCGCTATACCTCAACTGCAAACTAATTTAAGGCCTTTATGGTACATCAGCATCATCTTTATCCACCACAGATAATAAATCAACTGTCCTACTAACCCACTTTGTATTATACTCATGGTCTTTCAGAGATTAGCCCGATTATTGCCATACCTTTACTCTCATATATAAGACAACTATAATCTCTTTCATGACTTCGTCACTCTCAAGAATAATATCACTATTATTCTATACTCAATCCATAGAGGGTCTCCCATCTACTAATAAGAACGAGATTATATCTATGCTACTTTGCCAGTAGTTTTTCACATAGTTCTTAATTTATTTGTCAAACATCACTTGCTTCATACAAATAAAATATAACATATAAAAAACAAAAAAAGGTCGCTTTCAAAACGACATTTTATTTTTTCTGATAAATAAACTCATCTGTAGAATAATCATAAAAAGGAATAGTAAGAGCATAATAGTCCATAATAGACTTAACAGAAGAAATTAGAGAAGAAATATCACCATCATAATAATTAGAATAAACTCCAATATTTCTAACAAAATCAAATGAAATAGGTTTATCAGTCATTAACTCATATAAAGAATAACTATAAACTAAATTAGTTTTAATATTACTATTTATTAGTAAACTATAATCAGAATAAGATAAAGATATAGGTTTAAAAACAGGTATATGACGTTTTAATTCTAAAAATAAATTTGATTTAATAAAACCCGTAAATTCCAAAGATTCCTCTTCATCTGGCATAAGACTAACAAATTTACCTAAATTACAATTATCATCATAGTCATACAAATGAATATTTTTTATAGTACCATCATAAGATGAAAATTCTCTAGTAACCTGATTAGCAGGAAAAATATACCCTGTTTTAATAATAGAATCTAACTTTTCTAATGGTTGAAAACGTAGAGCATGAAAAAGAAATTCATCATCACTCCATACATTAGATAATGTTTGCTCCATTGTATTAATTCTAGAAATTAAATTATCAAGTTCCTTCATATATTCCCTCACTTGTTGCCTATTATAACAGAAAACAAAAAATAATTCTACTATTTACTGATATTGTAAAAACATCTCTCTAGTTTTATAAAGATACTTTTTCCTATTTTCTAAATAAGCTGGATGATGAGCCATACAATCACAATATTGAACATGATATAATTTTAAAGCCAACTCATAGTTATTTTCCAAAAACGATTTTTTTATAGGAGTATCATGATTCAAAACTAAGAAACAAACATCACGTATAAAATCATCATCAAAACTTAATTGTCTTAATTCATAATTAGTAATTTCCATAGATACCTTAGGATGATTTTTAAAATGACGAACTTTTCCTTCCTGAAAAGAAAATGGTTTTCCTGAATCATGTAATAAAAGAGCAAGACGAATCATAAAATCCTTTTCTGAAAACCCTAATGCATATAAAGTATGATCCCATACATTTAAATGATGATGAGGATGTTTATGTAAAAAGCCAAACATAAATTGAATCTCAGGAATAATGTCCACTAAATAATCTAGATTATCTATAATACTAGTTACTACATCATCTGCTAATAAAATACTGTGTAAATCAATATCTAAATTCTTGTTATAATCAATCATATTTTTTCTCCATTATTTTAACATCGTTTCTTTTTAAAACTTTATGGTTCTTTGAAAACTCTAATATTATACTCAATTTTTCATTCTTCTTTTTTTTCCCTGCATTTACCCACTCTAACATCTGAAATAAATTAGAAATAGTAGGATAATAAGAATATTCCATTAATCCAACTCTCTGCATTATCCATCTAAGAAGACATCTTTTATAAAGAATATAACCTGGAATATCTAAATAATAAACCATATCCGCTTCAATAATACCTAATTGAAATATATCTCTACCGACATCCTCTATAATCCATTCTTCTTCTTTTAAAATATCACTAAATATTTTTTTAATCTCTAATAAAGACCTTTTCATACCTATTAAATCATCATGGACAACTTTATCAAGTTCATAATAAGGAATATTATATTTTTTAGATAATTGTTTTGCTAAAGTAGTTTTACCACTACCAACAGGACCTATAATATATATTTTTTTCATAAACATCAATTCCTAAAAAAAATATAAATAAGAAAAAAAAAATTGTCAAGAAATTGACTAATCTTTATTTAAATAATTATGAACTTTTTCTATTAAATAAGCAGAGTTTAATCCTTTAAAATAACCATTCTGATATAACTCTTTTACTTCATCAAAATCAACTAAAAAATACTTAATAAATTCTGACTCATCTAATTTTTGTTTACTAGTTAATACACAATTAAAAGCAATATAATAATGATTCAGAGCAGCAGAACACCCTTGATCTTGATAAAATGACCCAACTTCAATAAATTCACAAGAAGAATATCCAGTCTCTTCTAATAACTCCCTTTTTGCCGCATCTATAGCATCTTCACCCTCTTCAACATAACCAGCTGGAAAGCCTATATCAACAGTCTTTTCCGTAAAAACTCTAGGTTCACAAGCTATAATAATTTTATTATCTTTAGTAATAGGAAAAATAATAACTGCATCTCCATCTCTCCCATTTTTAAGAACTTTTTCCCTTTTAATAATCTTTCCATTATTTAAGGTACATTGAAAAGACTCTATACTTAAAAAATGAATAGAATCAATTTTTTCTTTTTTAACAAGCTTATAATTATTAAGAACTTTTAATAAATCACTATTCAATCATTTACATCTCCTTCTTAATAAAAGTTTTATTTAGAATCCTTTACTTTTACTTTTTCACCATCTAACTTATAATTATTAGCACCTGGTAAAGAGCGTGAAGAACGTTCTCTTAAAGTACGCTTTTTATCATCAACTTTTTTCATATTTGTTATAGTATTTTTAGTTTCCGTTTCATATTTATGTCTTGCACCTTTATTACGATATTTAGAAGATTTAGAGTGATAATAAATAGGACCAACTATTAAAAATAGATAGAAAACCAAGAATCCACTATTATCACTTCCATTAGTAAAATAATATATAAAAGCAAAAATAAGTATATCAATTAATAATGAAATAAAAAATAACTTTTTCTTATTCATTGGAATACTACCCATAACTTCACCAGTACGTCCATTTACTGCAACATAATGTAGAACTTTTTTAGTATCTTGATAAGAATATAACCATACTGGTAAATAAGCGCTTATCCATTGTTTACCTTTAATATCTAACTCTTCTTTTTCCCATTTTACCCCACTGTCATAATACTTTAAGTCAGCGTTTAACGAATGTCTAGTAACATCCTTTAATTCTTTATAAACTTTTTCTTCTAAATCTCCAACATTTACATCTCTTTTTTCAGAAGTAAATCCAGCTAAATAATTACTATTATATTTAACACATTTATCAGTATCAAAAGGCATAATAGAATTAATAATATTAGTAGTTTTCGTTTTATTAGATTTATTTAATTTATCCAAACTCGATTCAATTGATAAGTCATCTATTAGAATATCAAAATTTCTTTCTATATGAAAAACATCTATATCATATACAGTTTCTTTTTTTTCTTTTCCATCATCATCTTTTCCCACAACAATTTCATAACTTCTCGCAACATGTCCACCTTCTCCACTATAAGATCCATGACAATTAGCATCTATAAGCATATAAGGAAAGAACACCCCCATAATATTATTAGTTGTAAATTCTCTTTTAAAAATGGGATGAGCAAAAAACTTTCTTTTTTCAACAAAGGCCTTTATTTTTTCTTCTGCAACTTTTTTATCTAAATCAAATGGTAAAACAACATCAGGAACAGCTCCGTTCTCAATTTGAGAATTAATCGATAAAATACTTCTACACCAGTGACACCTAGCATTAACAGCCTCTTTTGTATTAATCACAACTTCAGCTCCGCATCCACCACATTTTAAGGTAATGATATCATCTACATTATTATTAATATCCTTTGTACCACTTCCACGAATTTCTTCATTTAAATTTTCAACATTTTTCTCAATTCCTATAACATCCTCTGCATCAAACTCAGTAAAACAATAATTACAAACTAATTTTTTCTTATTAATATTATAAGTAACATCACTCGCTCCACACTGAGGACATCTATTTTCTCCATGCTTACTATTATTTCCAGTTTCTACTACTTTAACATTTTCTTCCATACAATCTCCTAAATTATTATTTGACTCCATTATATCATATTATGACTTAAAAAGAAAAAAACTAGAAGAACTATTTCTTTAAAACTTCTTCTAACTTTTCCAAAAAATATATCTGGCTAGGAACAATTTTTTCTTTAGCAGTCTCAATATCCATCCATAAAAAACGGTCCATTTCTGGAAATGATTGTATCTTTGATGATCCTTTAGGATACTCTATCTCAAAAGTATTACTTTTACAATTAGCTAGATCATAATCACAACAAGTATAAAATATAATAGCAAGTTTCCTATGACTCACCTTATGAGAACCTAAGTAATGTAACTCAGTAATAATTTTTAAATTTGTTTCTTCAAAAAACTCTCTTTTTGCACAATCTAAGAGTTTTTCTTCTTTATCAACTTCCCCTTTAGGAATAGACCATCCACCGATATCAACATTTTCGCGATAAGGTCCACCAAAATGACACATTAAAACTTCCAAATTATTTTTATTATTTCTATATACTAAAACTCCTGCACTTTTAATCATATATACCATCCTATCAACTAAAATCATTTTATCATCAAAAAAAAAAGAAGTAAATAAAACTCCTTTAATAAATTAGCTTAGCCATTACAACTAAATTATAACGATAATATTGTTCATAATAAATTGGATCCATACAGCAAGTTTGTAAAATTAATATTTTATCATTAGAAGAAACCGATACACCAGTATCATACTCAGAGTTATTTTTATACCAATTTACTCTATATTCCCATTCAGAGTCAGAATAATCCATACGATGAAAATACTCTAATCCTTCGCTTTGTTCACTATCTGCAGTAGAAACATATACAGAAAATATTTCATATTGATGCTCAACTCCATCAAAATAAGTAGTAATATAACGATGATTTTGATAAAAACTATAATTGTTATGATAATTTTGTAAAACTTGGAATGGACCATTACCACTTTTAGAACTATGAGAATAAATAATTGTTTTTCTATCAGAAAAATCATTTCTAAAGTCAATATATGGAACTCCAACACCATCATACACACCATTTATATTATGATTTAAATAAAAATGTTCACCATTCTCATCCTTCATAAGATTTTTATATAATATCCCATCAATTTTAATATAATTACTAACTTCATTTTGAACATTTTCAACAACAGGCTCAGAAGGATATTCTAAAACAGTATTTTGATTAACTTCCTTTTCTTCTTCAATGATAGGTAATTCTTCAACTACTTCTTGTTTTTCTTTCTCTTCTTCTTTTTCTTTATTCTCTACATTAGAAACCTTATTTTCAGGAAATTCTTTATAAATCACCTTAGAATCAACATTAATATAACCAAAACAACTAGTAACAGTAACCGCTAAAACAACAAGTAAAGACAACACATGTTTAATAACACTCTTTTTCATAACCTAACCCCCACTAGTGTACATATTATACCACAAATGTTGTATTTTGTCAATTTTTTGTATATAAAAAGAGTATTACTATTCTTTTATTTTTTCAACTTCAGGATAAGTCTTTCCCTTTAAATCAATAATAGTTTTTTTAATAACTAAATTATTTGATAGCTTACCAGTAGTTGAATCAGATATATTTTCATGTGAAACAATATTCTCTATATTTTTAAATCCATCAATAACTTTACCAAAAGATGCATATTTTCCATCCAAATATTCACTTTTATCTAACATAATAAAAAACTGACTTCCAGCAGAATCATTATCTTGACTTCTTGCCATAGATAAAACCCATTTTTCATGTTTCAAATTATTTTCAAACCCATTATCAATAAATTCACCTTTAATAGAATATCCAGGTCCACCTGTTCCATTTCCAGAAGGATCCCCTCCTTGCAATACAAATCCCGGCTCTAATCGATGAAAACTATTATTATCATAAAAGCCACTCTTTACAAGAGAAATAAAATTATTTACAGTATTAGGAGCCACTTCTGGATAAAGTTCCATAACAATAGATCCGTACTTTTCTACATACATTGCAACTACAGGATTTTCTGTTTCATATTTTAAACTTGATTCATTCCCCTCTACATCATAAGAAATTCCTAATAAATCTTCTTTAACCTCTTCTTCTTTTTCTGATGGAAGAAAGATTGCTACTACAATTAGTATAGCAACAATTATTCCTCCAATAATTATTAACATTTTATTATTTTTCATAATCCATCCTTTCTAATATATCACGAGCAGCGACCAATCCGGTTGCAGCTGCTGTAACAATATTTCCTGCTTTACCAGCACCATCACCAACAAAATAAATATTATAATCTTTACAACAAAACTTATTATCCGTTTCAATCTCATTAGAAAAAAATTTAATTTCAGGTCCATACAACAAGGTATCATCATTATTTACTCCCGGAATTATTTTATCAAGAATCTCTAATCCTTCTAAAATATTAGTAATAATTCTATGTGGCATAACTAAAGCTAAATCTCCAGCAACACAATCCCTCATAGTAGGTTCAATAAAACCTTTGTTTATTCGATGCCACTCACTTCGTCTTCCATTTTTTAAATCTTTTAAAGACTGAATAATAGGTTTTCCATCTCCTAATACATTAGCAATTCTAGCAATACTTTCTCCATATAATCGAGTATTAGTAACAGGTTCTGTTAAATGAACTTTAGAAATAAAAGCAAAATTTGTATTATTACTCTTAACATCTTTCAAAGCATGTCCATTTACACAAATATATCCATAATAATTTTCCTTAGCAACAAATCCACCAGGATTTGTACAAAACGTACGAATTTCATCTCCATAAGTTTTTGTCTTTATAAAAATAGTCGGATCATATATTACATCAGTTATTTCTTGCATAATTTCTTTCCGAACCTCAACGCGAACACCTATTTCAATACTTTGAGAAAGATATGGAATCTTATGATTATCTGCAAATTCTTGAACCCATTTTGCACCTGCTCTACCAGGAGCAATAATAACCGCTTTAGCTTCAATACTCTCTTCTTTTTTTAGATGATTATAACAAACTAAATACTTATCATTTGTTTTCTTTTTAATATCAAAAACATCGCATTGATCCATTAAAGTAATTCCATTATCTTCTAAATAATCACAAATACCTTGAATATATTGAGGTAGGTGATCACTTCCTAAATGTTTTTGCTTAATAACTAAAAGTCTTGCACCCGCTATTGCAACTCTTTTCTTAAGTTCCAAAGCTTCATTCATATTAGAAGGAAATACATCTGAATCCATATCAAATTCATTAAAAATAGCTTCAACATTATCTATTAATGAAACAGCCTCAGACTCTAACATATACTTCGTTAAATCACTTTTTCCCAATTTATGAATAAAATTAAGTTTTCCATCAGAAAAAGTACCAGCTCCCCCATATCCTGACAAAATAGCACAAGGTTTACAATTCTGACAAGGAACCTTTCCGTTACTCATTGGACATTTTCTTTTCTTAACAGAAAACCCCTGTTCTAAAATTACAACCTTTAAATTTTTATTCTTTTTAATTAACTCATAACCTGCAAATAATCCTGCAGGCCCTGCCCCAATAATAGCAACATCATATTTCATTTTTAAACCACCAAGTCTATGATACAAAAAAATAATAATAAAAACAAGATTTTTATCCACAGAAAAAAAAGATATGATAAAATAGAATCAGGTGAGAATTGTGACAAGAGAAGAAATGAATAAAGATATACAAGATGAAATTATGAAAGAAGAAAAAAAAGAAAAAATAACAATAAGAGTTAAAAAAACAATAAAACTTCTTTTCTTTCTTATTATTTTTCTAATATCTTTTTACTCTTATACAAGTTATATATCAACAGTAAAAGTAGAAGTACGAGAATATAGAATAAAAAACAAAAAAATACCAAATTCTTTTAATGGAATAAAAATTATACAACTATCTGATCTACACTTTGGAACAACTATGTTTTTAGAAGATGTTAATAAAATAGTAAAATTAACAAACGAAAGAAAACCTGATATTGTAGTTTTTACAGGAGATTTAATTCATAAAGAATATAATCTTGAATCAAAAGAGCAAGAAAAACTAATTAATAAATTAAAATCCATAAATGCATCTCTAGGAAAATATGCAATTTTAGGAGATGAAGATAATGAATCAATAGCAACAATATTTAATCAAAGTAACTTTACTATTTTAAGAAACGAATATGAACTTATCTATAATCAAACAAATAATCCTATATTATTAATTGGACTATCATCATCTAAAAAAAATATAGATATTGAAAAAGGATACCAATATTTTAAAGAAACGAATCACAATTCAAATATCTATACAATCACTCTCTTGCATGAACCAGATACAGTTGATGATATAATATATCAAACAGATCTTTTTTTAGCTGGGCATTCTCACAATGGAAACATACGAATACCCTTCATAAAATATTCTCCATTCAAAGTAGAAGGAGCAAAAAAATATGATCAAGACTTCTATGAAAAAAATAATTCTAAACTTTATATATCAAGCGGCCTAGGTACCAAAGAAGGAATTAGGCTATTTTGTAGACCATCAATTAATTTTTTTAGACTAACGAATAAATAAATTCTTAATTTTTTTTAAAAATGACTCTTTCTTTTTAAAAGACTGTTCATAAATAGGAACCTCTCCTATTTTTTTATTTTGAAATCTTACAATAATTTTACCCACTCTTTTACTATTAGAATCCGAATAAACAGAAATAATAGTTTCAATATCATCTAACTCATCTTCTTTCAATAAATAAGAAAATGAATTTTTTATCATAACTTTTTTACCTAAAATATTTGAACTTTTAGAAAAATTATCTTTATTAATAATATCATATTTCTTATACTTCAAAAAAAAACGTTCATATAAATTTTCATGATTTTCATAAATAGATGAATCGTTTAAACTAACAATCATCAAAGTAGTGTCATCTTTTTTAGCATAAGAGACAAGTGTTTTTCCTGCACTAGGTGTATATCCATTTTTTCCACCAATACAATTTGAATAACTTGAAAGAAGACTCATACGATTATACCAAACATAACTTTTTAAAGAAGATTTTGTTGTATACTTTTTGGTAGATATAATAGTTTGATAAATCTTATTTTGAAAAGCATATTTTCCAAGTATAGCCATATCATAAGCCGTTGAATAATTTTTTGTATCCTCATCTAAACCATGAGGATTAACAAATATAGTATCAATCATTCCTATTCTTTTAGCAGTATCATTCATTAAAGAAATGAACTCATCATATCCAAAAAGATTAGTTGCTAAAACTACAGCGGCATCATTTCCACTTCTGAGCATTAAACCATATAATAAATCCTTAATAGTTATTTCTTCACCAACTTCTAAATAAATATTAGTCCCATACATCTTTAATACCTCTTCTCCTACAACAATCTTATCCTCTAAGTTAGCATTTTCCAAAACAACTATACAAGTCATTATCTTCATTGTGACTACAAAATGACGAAATTTTTTCAAAATTATTGTAATCCCATATATACGTTATATTAAATAAGTTTATGTATATATTAAGGATTACTCTTGTTTTATCATCCGATTTTTTAACCACTATCTTATCAATTAAAAGTTTTGACAATTTTTCAAAATTCTCATTAATAAACTCTCCTAATTCTATTTTTCTTATTTGTTTTAGCGTTGTATTAATATCTTTCTTTTCTAATTCTTTAATTTCTTTTTTTAGTTTTTCAATTTCGTTATTATATTTATTATTTCTAGTTTCAAATTCATCTTTTTCAATAACTTTTTCTATATATAGTTCAAGTAAACTTTCTTTCTTATAATTTAAATTATTTATTTCCTTTTTTAATCTTTCTATTTCATTACATACATTAAAGTTAGTACTTTTATATATATTTATTAACTTGTCTTTTATTTCATCAAAATTATTAATTAAATAACTATATACATTTTTAAAGATTTTATCTAGCTCTTTTTCATATAATTTTGGGCTTTTACAAGTTTTATCACCATACATCGCATATTCATTACATATCCAATAACTATTTCCATTATTATTAACTCTTTTATATTTAGAGTTATGATGTTCGCAATAAATATTACCACTATAAGGATATCTTTTTGAAAATACTCTTTTCTCTTCTATATTTTTTAAATAATTTGCCTTTTTAATTTTCAACAGTTTGTTTGCTTTGTCCCATAACTCTTCTGACACTATTGCAGGTATTTCACCTTTACTATCTTCTATGATCCATTCATCCATTGGTAATCTTATTTGTTTTTTATTTCGGTAATCTTTTGTCATAACTGTATTTGTACAATAAAATCCTTTATATTTAGGATTAGTAATCATTCTTCTTAAAGTTGTTACATGAATATAATCACCTTTTTTAGTTTTATATCCTTCTTCATATAATATTTTAGATATTTTTGATAGGCCACATTCTCCAGCAGCATACAATGAATAAATTCTTCTAATCTTTTTTGC
>CAMVAN010000037.1 GCA_947165475.1 uncultured Caryophanales bacterium
TACATGTGTTCTATTATTTATGAATTTAGTCTTTAGGTATGACTTTCCTATTATACAAAAAAAAGCTATTAACATTTCTGTTAATAGCATAATTTATTTTTCACTAATACGAACTTTAATCTTTTTAGTTTTTGAACTATAAGACAATTTTAAATCATTTCCAGTAACCTTAACTTCAACTTCATGTTCACCTACTCCGTAATTCTTCAAATCTACAAAAGCAGTTATATCAGAAGCCTGTACATTATTTAGGGCATCTTCACTACCTTTAACAACAACAGTAACTTGCCTATCCTCTTCCGACAATGCTTGAACTTTAAGATTACTATCTAAGTTTTCAGTTGTAATAGAAATATTTTCAAATTCCTTACTAGAAGAATTATCCAGTAAAACTTTAACTGTCATAGTTTTAGAACTTAATTCTGTAATACCATTAGGTTTCTTTAAAGTAACATTATAGTCCTTATCTTTATCCAACCCTTTAACATCAATTTCAACTTCTAATTGTTCAATATTATCAATAGCTTCTTGAGTACCATAAACAGTAATTTTAGATAAACTAGACTCCATACTCTTTATAGATTTACCAAAAGCTAAATTACCAACAGGTACAATTTTAACAGGTACTTCCTTACTTGGAGAAGTAATAGTTACATTAGCAGAAACCGTTTTCGGTACAATTTCAACATCAAGTATTTTACCATCTGTATCATAAGCAACTAATGGAATGTCTTTAACAACAATATCTCCAGCTTTAGGATTAGGAATATTATTAACATCCAATAGTGCCTTAACAGAAGCCACTTTATCCAATTTATATTGCGCACCTTTTATAATAATATCACTACGATCAATTTCAACATTACTAATGTATAATTTACTATCCAAATTTTCTTGATGTAGAATATCATATGTTAAAGTACGATTTTCACTAATCTTTTCATATATAGTTACAGTAACTTGAGATGGATCTAATTTATAATCCAAAGATCTTAATCTCTGAGAATACTTTAAAGTAACCTTATGATTTCCAGGCTTTAATCCAGTTAAGTCAACACTAACTCCCTTCGATGGAGCTTGTTTAGCCAAGAAAATATGTCTTCTTTGCCCAATTAACGTAATATCGACATTCTTAGGTAATCCCTCTACCACATATAGTTCCTCATTATAAACAGCTGTAACAGGCTGAGAATATAGAATTTCAGCATACTGATCTATCATTACATTACTTTCTCTATCAATAAAGATAAAGGTTAAAAAAGCCAAAACTAAACTTACAATAAGTAAAGTAGATTTTTTACTAGATATACGATCAAAACTCTTAACAAAATTTTTTACAAACTCCATTATTCTAAGAATGAGCTTAGTTAATGGATTAATTAAATACTTATCAAAAAATAAACCAATACTTTTGATAATTTTTATTAGCATCCTACCTATTTTCTTCATAAATCTCTTCCTCATTAATCTCATCTTCTACATCTAAATCTTGTTTTGGTCTCAATTCATCAATTAACATCATACGTACATCATCAATGGATAAGTTATAAAGCATTTCACCTTTTAAAGCAATAGAAACTCTACCAGTTTCTTCAGAAACAACAATGCAAATAGCATCTGTTTCCTCTGCAAGTCCTAAAGCAGCTCTATGACGAGTACCAAGTCTCCTATTAATTTTAGAACTATCACTAGTAGGAAAAACAGCTCCAGCACAAGTAATACGATCTCCTTGTATAATTACACCACCATCATGTAAAGGATTTCCTTCATAAAAGATAGCAATTAATAAATCACTTGATAAATCAGCATATAACTTTTTAGCTTTATCAATATAGTTTCCTAAACTAATATCTCTTTCAATTACAATTAAAGCCCCAATTCGCTCTTTTCTTAAATAATCAATCGCATTAATCATCTCATAAACTAAATGTTCTCTCTCATCAACAGTTAAAACCTTATGTCTTCCTAACAAGTGACTTCTACCAAGCTGTTCTAAAATAGTACGTATTTCTGGTTGAAAAATAATAATTAAAGCAACAGGTCCCCATTGAATAATATAATCTAATAAATACCCAACAGTAATAAACCCTAAAGCATCACTAATAACTTTTAATATTACTACAAAAAATACTCCTTTAAATATTAAAGATAATTTAACATTATTCTTAATATTTTTCAAAATATAATAAAAAATAAACCAAACCAATGAAACATCAACTATTTTTCTTAAAACAGTCAATACATCAGCAATAGATATCATCTCATCAACTCCTTAAAAGATATAATTCTATCATCTAAACTATACCTAGTATAATAATAACATTTTCCCAAAAAATTATCAATGTAAAAAAAGGATAATTAAAAAAAGAAGACAAATTAGTCTCCATTTTTTCTCAATATCATTTTTTTCATCTTCTCTTCACTATTATGAAAGAAAGGATTTTCCTTAACTTTTTCTATTACATCAAAATAAACATCTCCAAACTCTAAAGAATAATCACTTTTTTTAAGTCTTAGTTGATCAAAAAGTTGATAATAAACACCAGTAGTAGGAGAATAAGCCATTGTACCATCAAAAAGGAAATCATCACCAATCATAGATTTTGGAACAATTCCTTTTAATCCATTTTCAAATTGTACTTCCATACCCCAACCTAACATCTCAGAAACAAATCCAACAAACTCTTCTTGCTCACAGTTTTGAAAATACTTAACTGTATCAATTCTTTTTATCCTACTTTCAATTTCTTCAGAAACAATTTCCATTTTATTAGCCTGCTCAGCATAAATATAAGCAAGTGCTGAATACTTTTTTCTATTATTTTCTCTAATAAGTGGATCTTTTTCAAAATAACAGGCATGATAACTACTAGAATCAAAATAATCAACAATTCTACGAACTTCAGAAGAACCATGAACATAAGGACCTCCTATTGCGGTATGTGTATCATATTTTACATCATAATGAGCACGCTCCATACAAGAAATTAATTTTTTTGTAAGAATTGGAACAATCTTTTTAAAATCATCAGAAACAAAAGCTAAATCTTCCACGTGGTTAATTAATAATTGAAAATAATCTGCTCGAAAATTTTTTATACGAAAAATATCTAATTCAGAATACGGAAAAGGTTGTCCAATAAAATCTAATAATTTTAAAAATTTAGATAATCTTTTAAAACTAGGTTTTGGTAAAACACGATAGATAAATGGAATTTTATTTTCATGTGCAAATTTTGCTAAATTAGTATTATAAGCAAGCATAAATTCTTCAATTATTATTTCAGCATCTCCTGGATATTTAACAACAGAATCAATAGGTATAAGATTTTCATCATAAATAAAAGTCTGTTTGGATTGTTGAAATATCAAAGCTCCATTTTCTATCCTTTTATTACGAAGTAAATAAGCTAATTCCCTTGCACGAAATAAATCCTTAATAAACGGTTCATATTTTTTATCATCTAAAGAACCGGTAAATAACTTATTAACATCTTCATAGGTCATACTTAATCTTGACTGAATATAAGCTAAAAAATAATCATTTTTTAATAAATTACCTTTTTCATCAAATTTAAAAGTACCACTAAAAGTAAGACGTTGTTCTCCATCATTTAAAGATAATAATCCATTAGTAATATTTTTAGGGAACATAGCTTCGAAAGTCTTTCGATTATAATAACTATTCCCTTTACGGAAAGCATCAGCCCCAAGAGGAGAATCTAAAGAAATAAAAGCAGGAATGTCGGTAATATTAACATGCAAATAAAAGTTTCCATTCTCTAACTTTTTTACATAAACTGCATCATCTTTATCCTTAGAGCCTACGCCATCAATAGAAAAAACACTAAAATTTGAAAAATCCTTTCTTCCAACTTTATCTATATCAGAGATAGAAGAAGGTAACATATTCGATTGTTCAATACTTTGTTTAGAATAACCAACAGGCATACCAAGCTTAGCTGCTTCAATCATGGTTTCTTCATTAAAATCACTATCAGTATGAACCTGTACAATTACTTCAGCAGTATAAAGGCCATTTCCTTTATCTTCCTTTAACTGGGCAGTAACAATATCTCCAACAGAAAAATTATTTCCTTCTAACTGAATGGTTATGGAAGAAAAGCTCCTATCAAAAGGCTCTATATAAAAATTATTATTTATATTTACAACCTTTCCATAAGTAACAGAATTTAATCTAGATAATATTTTAAAAATTCTAAAAAATGACTTTTTCTTTTCTAATAAAACAATGTCTCCAGTAGAAACCCCAGCAAAATTGTTATGTATCTTTGCTTTATTAGCATATAATTTATATTTACCAGTACTATCAAAATATTGTTTCGAAAAATAAAAAGCTATTGGTGAAACATCTCGTTCCCTTTCTACATTATAGTAAATACCAACCCTATAATCAGAATTATCAATTAAAAAATATTTATCATTTTCCATAAAATAATCATATTTTTTTAAACCTTCACTTAATATTGATAAAACGTCTTTCTTTACGGGAATAGTCAACTCAATACCATAATCAGAAGATAAACAACTATATAATTCATCTAAAGTTAATGGTTTCTTTCTATTTTCATATAAAATATAATTAATAATGTTTTGTAAATTTATTTCATCATTACTCATACCTAAACCCTCCAATAAAGATACAATAACACAATTAATAATAAAAAAAAAGACTTTTAGTCTCTTTTAAAATCTAAGTGAGCTAATAATATTCCTATATTAATCAAACCACATATTCCAACTAAAGTGTAAACCACTCTCGTAAAGAATGAGGCAGTACCAAATAACATAGCAACTAAATCAATATCTAAGATACCAATTAATCCCCAATTAATAGCTCCAATAATGGTAATTGTTAACATTATTTTTTGTAACATTTCCATATTATTTTACCTCCTATAAATAGGATAACCAATTAAAATAATATTATACAAAAAAATAGTTTCCTAAGAAACTATCTTTTATTGTATTCTTCTGACTGCCATTAAGCTGTCCACTGATCCGCTTTCCCAACCAGCAACACTACTAGCAACAACTCCCTGAGAAGGATTAGTAGCATGAACCATCATACCATCACCAACATACAATGCAGAATGAGTAACCTGTCCATCATGACCCCAGCTTAAAATATCTCCAGGTTGAGCATCAGCATAACTAACTCCTACTCCATCATTTGCTTGAGTATATGAACTTCTACTTACACTAATTCCTACTTGGGAATAAACATATTGTACAAAACCACTACAATCAAAAGCAGAAGGTCCGTTTGCACCAGAAACATAAGGAGATCCAACTAAGGAATAAGCAATAGATACCAAATCTCCTCCACTTGCATTAGCAGGTAAATTTGAATAGACTGGTGCCTGATACTTCGGTGCTTGATATACAGGTTCTGGTTTTGGTGGAGCAACTACTTCCAATTTAAACACCATAGAAGAAGTATTTCCATTCTTATCCTTTGCAGTAACTGTAATATCGTGTTCCCCTACATTATTAATTTCGTCAGCATTATAATCTAAATGATAATAAAATTTGCTATCTTCTAAAACATCTTGTAAAAAAGAAATATCTCCATCAACTTCATCTTTAATAGATTCAACATTAGAAGTTAAGTCAATATTATCCCCTTGGGTAATAGATACCTTTTCTTCTTTTAGAGATATAACCGGAGCCACACTATCTATTACTGATACTATAATAGGTATATCACGAACAATGTTGTCTTTCTTAACTTCAACAACCATTTCCTGTTCACCAACTTTTGAAGTATCAATATCACTCTTAATAGATACTATTTCTCCATCCACCTTTTTGATAAAATCTTCAACTTTATAATTTGCACTCCCATATTCAATTGCTGCATTTTTCTTAGCAACAAGTTTTATACTATTATAAATATAATAATTATGATAGACAAAACAACTATACATAATTACAAGGGACAACATCAACAAAGATAAAAACTTAATCTCCGAGGGTCCATTTTTCTTTTTCATATAAAATTCCTCCTGAACGAAAAATAGTATATCATCTTTAAAGAAAAATGTCAAAAAAGTCATTTTTCACTTTATAGTATAAACATTTTTTATTAATTTATACTTATCTTTTAGATAATTCAACTACTTTTCTCCAAAGTAGAGGACCAACAACTCCATTTACATCAAATCCATAATCTTTTTGTAGCTTTAAAACAGATTTTTCAGTAAGTTCGTCAAATATACCATTTACCCTAACTCCAGGAATAGAGTGATTAAATCTACATATTTCTAATAAAAATTTTTGAAATCTTTTAACATCCTCTCCAGTACTACCCTTCATTAAAAAATAATCTGGATATAATTCATTTATATAATCTTGATACTCTCTTGGGAATGATTTTAATATAGAATTATAAGTATCTTTTAAAACTTTCCAATCTTGATAAGTAAAAATACCAGTTACAGGCAATTTATATTTTTTTTGAAATGCTTCTACCATTGTCCTAGAATTATCATTATAAATAGAATTAGTAGGTAATCTAGGAATATCAGGGTCTAAAAAAGCTATAGCATCCAAATAATAGTGAATATACTCAACTTCAATTCCCGTATCACCATAATTAATCTCATCTTCATATAAAAAAGTTGCCTCTTCTTCCGATAAACCTTCAGAATATAAATCCGATAATTTTTTAACACTTGTATAAATATATTTAATTTTATACCAAGTTGCTTTGTCAACAACACCCGTAACAGGCAAACTAAATATTTCTTGAAATTTCTTAACAGCATTAACTGTTTCCTCGTCATAAATACCTAAATCAGTCTTAATATCCGGTATAGCAGGATAATTCATTCGAATTCTTTTTAAATCTCTTTGAATAAGAAGAACAGGATTTCCGGCATTCCCAAGCTTTATTTCATATCCAGGATATCCTTCTAAAACATCTCCAACGGGAGCATCATACTTTATATTAATATCATTTCCATAATAATACTTCAATATAGATAATGCATCCCTACCTTGATTAGCTAAAGAAACACTTCCCCATTGAGATAACCCATCACATTGCGTTTTTCTACCATCACAATACCTAGCAAAATAAGGTTGAATTTGTCCAGACTTAACAATATAATTATTAAATATTTCTTCAACAATATTATTTATATTCTCATATGTAGAACGATTTTCAACAAATGCTTGATCATATATTGGCGAAGAAGTAATATCAAAATTATATCCTTTACTCCTATACCATTCATTATATATACGATTCATAGTAAAAGATATAATGGCATAAATATTCGCAATTAAACAATTTCTTGGCCAGGTAGGGTATAATTCAGATGAAGCAACATTGGAAATATAATTTACAAAAGAAACAGTAATATTACGAACATTATCATCTGGTTTTCCTAAATGAACAGTAATATTATTTGGAACAATAGGATATCTAACTGCCATATACCCCTCCAGGAACATAATTAATATTTTGAACTACACAAACTCCATCATACATATTAATATGAAAAGTAGTAGGAATACTTTCACCTTGATAAGAAGCATCTATATCATAAGAGACAGTCAGGGGAACACTCAGATTATCAAAAGACAATTTAGGAGCAGGTAAAGATAATGTTTCAATCATACCAGAAGCATCAGTATACCCCTCATAAAAAACTACTTTTTTATTTTCAATCACAGAACTCACAACAACCTTTAATCCAGAAACAGGTAAAGCTTCGCTAGCCGCATATGCATGGATTTTAAGATTACCTTTTCCAGAGTTAACTCTTATAAAATTTTTATAATAATCTGAATTTAAAACACTACTATCAGAAATTAAAAATGAATTATTCATAAAATCTCCTTTTAAATCAATAATTGTTGACCAATAGTCAAATTATTACTAATTAAATTATTTTTTTTCTTTATATCATCAACACTTTTCTGAAACTTTTTAGCAATTCCATATAATGTATCTCCTCGTTTAACAACATAAATATAACTTGATATAGGTATTTGTAAAACTTGTCCAACATTTAAAACGTTTCCATTTAAGTTATTAAACTGAACTATATTATTAACAGAAGTATTAAACTTTTTAGAAATACTATATAATGTATCACCTTTTTGAACAACATATCTTTCTACATTATTACTAGGTAACTCAATATTAGAATCTTCACCAAAGCACTCTTCTACTTCAAAAGATGAAGGAGCTACTCTTATTTTTAAATTTTGACCAATACTTAGATTAGCATTTTTCAAAGCATTATCTTGAATAATAGTATCTGCTAAAACCCCATATTTTTTCGCTATAGAATACAAAGTATCCCCTTTTTTTACCATATAATTAACATAATTTGGAACAATCATATCTTCAGGTTTTGTATACATTTCAGGTATCCGAATCACTTGACCAACAACCAAATTATTATCAGTAAAATAATTTAGTTTTTTAATACTATCAACACTTACATTATAGATTCTAGCTATTCCATACAAAGTATCCCCTTTTTTTACTGTATATAAAAACATGTTATCCGGATTAGATCCACTTTGCGAAGGAATGATCAAACTTTGTCCTTCCTTTAATGAATAAGCATCTACATTATTAATATCAGCAAGTTCAGTTACAGAAACCCCAAATTGATTACTAATACCATATAGGGTATCTCCTTTTTTTACTATATAAACATCATTCAAATAAATCACCTATAATAATATATGCAAAAAAAATAATAAGTTATAATAACTTATCATTAAAAAAATACTAGTAATTATCTAAAAAACTTTTATAAACCCCATCATCTTTAGTACCCAATATACAATTTAAATTAACATTATCAAGAGCTTTAAAAATATTATAATCAACATTAGGATTAGTTTTTCTCATCATTTCAATAAGATTTTTCATTTCAACTCTTTTACTAGACTCTTCATGATTAGAAACTTTTTCTGTAAAATGACAAGCACAATTTAAAAAAGTAAGTTTATTAAAGCTAGCCCAATCTTTAATCGCTTTTTCTTTAATCAAATAAAGAGGTCTAATAAGTTCTAAACCACTAAAATTCTCACTATGAAGTTTAGGCATCATTGTTTTAATCTCTGAACCATAAAACATAGAAAGTAAAGTTGTTTCAATAACATCATCTAAATGATGCCCCAACGCTATTTTATTGCACCCTAATTCTTGAGCTTTTTTATATAAACAACCTCTTCTCATTCTTGCACATAAATAACAAGGACTCTTTTGAACATTTGATACAACATCAAAAATATCACTTTCAAACATTTCTAAAGGAATATTCAATTTCTTTGCATTATCAAGTATTAATTGCTTATTTTTCTCAGTATAACCAGGATTCATACATACATAATGTACATCAAATGAAAACTTTCCATGTCTTTTTATTTCCTGAAAACACTTAGCCAACAAAAAAGAATCCTTTCCCCCACTAATACAAACCATGATGTTATCATTTTCTTCAATTAATTTATAATCATTAATTGCCTTAACAAACTTACTCCAAATATCTTTACGATATTTTTTTATAATACTTCTTTCAATATCTTTATAATCAATCATAATTTTACTCTCCAACAACAGAATATCCTAAATCAGAAATAATCTTAGAAATATAACCTAAATCCAAATCTCCTTTATATTTTAAAATAACTTTATTGTCTTTTAAAGACACTTTTACAGATTTAATACATTCAATTTTTTTTAAATTTTCTTCTACTTTAGATGCACAATGCTCACAATGCATACCTTCAACCTCAATAATTTTTTTATTATAAAACATAATTAATCCTCCAAAACAAAAACATTATAACATTAGAATTTAATCATGTAAAATAAAGAACAAAAAAAATCAAAATCTTGTTTTAAAATAGGTTTTTGCTATAATTATACTAGGAGATGATAATAATGAAGAAAAAATTAAAAGTTTTAGGAATAACTTATATATTAATAATTGTATTATTTATATTTGGATTTAACTTTTTAACTATATACGCTATTGATACAGGAATAAATCGTTCTGATATACCAAGTAATATGTTTACATCAAATATTTCTAATACTAACCAAACTAATTATATAAAAACAGCCTTAACAAGCAATGGAAATACTTCAACATTTATAGAAAACTTTTCTATTCCATCTAATATGAAAATAAACAATAAAAATACCCCACTATACAAAATGCAAAAGAACTTCGATACACCAACAAATACAGAAAAATTTGAAATGATTGATGAAAATCCAATAAATATTAATGACTTAGGAATAAGTTATATACTTTCTCATGGATATAACACAAATAATACAACAAATACAATTTTTGAAACAAAAACATATGGTTCAATTACAGATAACAATATAAAACAATATATTACACAAATAGCTTTATGGTTATATATATATGAAAATAAAAATAAATTCTCCAATACATACTGTAATAATAATGGTTGTGATTTTCTAGATACGAATAATTCATTAGTATCAAGTGAATCAATAAGGCAATTAATAGAAAGAGCAGGAAACATATCAAATTACAATTATTTAAAGTATATTACACTATTAGTAGATAAAGCCAAAAATTATACTGGAGAAACCGAAATACAATTAACACCAATTTCAGGAAATAATTTAAGTTATGAAATTAATAATGAATTTACATTACTAACAACAGAAGCCATTACACCTGCTGTTAGTAAAAACGAAGAAAATTTTATGTATTATTCAATAGAAATAAATGATCCAAATAATTATGGAGTATATATAACAGATAATAAAAATAATAAATTAACAAATATGAATATATTAACAGGATCATTTAAAGTAGTTGTTCCTTTAAAAGAAGAATTAGAAACAATGAATTTAAATAGTATTGAAATAAATATATTTGGAAATTTCATAAAAGATGAAGCATATGAATATAGAGTCACTTCAAAAACAACAGGAGAATTAACAAAACATGATAATTTTTCAAATGTATTATTAGGATATAATCCAAATGAAATTGTAAAAACAAGTTTTAAGTTACATAACTTTACTCAAATAAATAAAGTTGATAAGAATGACTCAAAACCACTAGCAGGGGCAACATTAGTTATAAAAAGAAAAGATTCTGAAGAAGAAATCGAGACATGGGTATCAACTAATGAACCACATTATGCATATTTATCTAACGGAGACTATGAATTATGCGAAAAAGAAGCTCCTAATGGATATAAATTAGCAGAATGTAAAGACTTTTCCATAGATGATACAACAATCAAAGTAATTACCTTAGAAAATGAGCTAATTGTAGAAAATATTCCAAATACAAGTAGTAAAAAGAATATACTAATATATTTAATAGGAACAATACTAATCTTAGCTGGTTCTATAACAACAATAATAGTTTTAAAAAAAAATAATTCGCTAGTAAACTAGTGAATTATTTTTTAAGAACTCTTGGACTATTAAAGATGACCTCTGGACTATAATATTCATCAGTAGTTTCTGATGCAACCCACCCATATGATTCAATAATTTCTGAAAATTCATCTAATCTTTTTTTAGGAATAGTTATTAATGGCCTTTCAGTGCCTAAATACTCATAAGAATCCTCTAGTATCAATTTAGAATAACCTTTTTTACGATACTCTTCATTTATTAAAAATGTACATATTTTAGATTCATTTTCAGATTTTTTTAACATAGATAAACCTACTATTTGAAAACCATCTAAGTAAAATATAGCTTCACCATTTCCTGCTAATATTCTTGGTAAATTTTTTTGATAATACCATTTGTAATACTCTGGATATTGAAGTCTATTATAGTCAGTTAACAAATAAATCTCATTAGTAGCTTTAGAAAAATTTTTATCTATCATATTGCTCAATATATATTTTTCCATAGTACACCTCAGCCCCATATTATAGCATAATCATTTGTTATTTCAATATTTATTTATCAAATTATAGCAACATAAAAGAATCTTCACTTATAAGACTAAAATCAACCTTAAAAAATATAAAAGTGAAATTAAGCGCTAATATTTCACTTTTATTATAATAAGTATTTACATATATAAAAATATAATTATAATACTTTTCAACTAATAAATTTATAAGAGGCTGCATTTTGAATTTCAAAAAATGTTCCAAAATTCAACATCTTTTCGTATGGATTGATAAAAAGCCTAATAAAATCCAGTAATATTAAGAATAATACAAAGATGAGCGAAGTGAGTTCATCTAGACTCTTGCATTTTAAATTAGAGTAAAATAGTTAAACAAACAAGGTTATACCTTGCTTGTTATCAAAAAATTACTCACTCTGTTGCATTTACATTTCAATTGATCTTTATTTAAAAAATTATTATTTATCTCTATTATTAAATTAATAATACTGACATTTATCAGCTTTTTATTAAATTTTTTTACTATTGTTTAATAGTTCAAATCCTCTTTCGTAATAAGTTAAGTATTCCCCTCTAGTATCTCCACCAAGTCTATTATATATTTCACGTCCTAAATTAGTGTATTCCTCTGCTGTAAGGGCAGTTGCATCAAAAGTTAAAACCATCTCTGGTGGATAAGAGTTATACCCTTCATAACAAATTTGAATTTTCTTATTATCTTCTTTAACAGTAGAGTATATATGTACCCAACGTAAATTTCTAATATCAGGTCTTTCATTTACGCTATTAATCCAGCTTTCTGTAAACGAAAAGACTTTATCATATAATTGTTCATCACCAGAATCCAATGAAAAATTCTCATATGGCTTATTTATGTCATAAACAAATTCATTAATTCCCACTTTGTTATCTTCAATTAATCTTGGGGCTTTATTTATATAAGGTATATTACCTAATGTATTAGTCCAACTATTATTAATAGTATCAACAATAAGATTAACTTGCTTTGGCTCTAATAAAAAGGTAGATAATCTAAATCCAAATTTCCATGCTGAAATATCATTCAACGGTTTTTCTCCATCCCAAGCATACAATAATATATTTCCATTTTTTAGCTCTAAGATAAATTTAAAGCCGCTTTGGTCTGGTAATTGTGTATGATATATTATATTAAAAAAATCTCCCCATATTACTGTTGCTCTAGAAATCAACTCAGAATCATCCATATCAACGCGAAATTCATTCCTGTCACAAATATCATCATAATTTTTTTCTATTGTTTTTAAATTTTTTTCTGTCAAACCTCTACCATATTTTGTAATTAAACTACTATATTTTCCAATGTATTGATTCATAATATCACGTATAATCAATCTTATAGAAATATTAATTAATTCCCTATTGATT
>CAMVAN010000038.1 GCA_947165475.1 uncultured Caryophanales bacterium
ACCTACATTTTTTTAAAAATGCCAATCTGAGGTCAGATAGATTTTTCCCATGATTTTGGCACCTCCACGTATCTAACATCTTTTGGATATTTAGTATCATACTCTGGACGTTCAAACTGCCAATACATACGTTTGATAACACTTCTTGGAACATATGCTCGTCCAGTCCTTTTTTCATTGCGTTCAAGAGTATCTTCAAGCGATGGCCGCACAACAATACAACTAATATTTTTAACATTTGTTAAATCAAGAGCATCAATAAGTTTATTTCTAGATCCCTCAGTAATATGAGTTGCATCACAATAAATATTTTCAGGAACATTTGGATCATCAAGAGATTCCTGAATATATTTTACAAAAGTTTTAAAAACTTCATCTTCTTTTGCGAAATATTCATCATCTTTTTCCAATAATGAATATCTAATAGCGTCACGAGAAATAATATAATCTCTATCTGGAACAAAATTTTTTTCAAGCCAGCTGCTTTTCCCTGCTCCAGCGATTCCTACCATCAAGATTAGATTTTTCTGCTTCGCACTCATCTTTATATACCCCCGCTTCAAAATCTTTTTTAAACCCATAAGCCTCATATTCATTACGACATTCGATCTGATTTATTGTAATTTTACAATATGGACAATAAAGCAACTTTCTGTGAAACTTTTCTTTTTTATGTCCAGCATTTCTGGGCAGAGTCATTGTCCTCTGCCCGCAATTTATACAATAAAAATCATGTAATTCAAATTTCCACCCTCTTTTCACTATTAACTTACCCACTCTTTCTTGTCAATAATAATATGCTCTTCCCAAGTATCAAGATCAATCATAGTAGAAATACCAGTAAACACTGTTCCACAATCAATATTTACCTTATGATTATCACAATACCAAAAAGCACCAGCATTTACTTCTTCTGGACAATTATATAAATATTCATCAAAATAAGGAATAGGTGTATGTCCATGGACAATAATACTATCTGAAAAAGCATCATCCCATTTCTGATTAAAATGATAACGATTCCAAATTAAATCTTCCTCCGAAGGCAAACCTTCTATATGAGGTGTATATCCTGCATGAGAAAGAAGAATTGATTGTCCTTTTTTATTTAAATAAGCTTGAGTAATAGGCAATTCTTTAAGTTTCTTTAAATAAGAGGCTCTATTTGGATCTTTTTTCCAATCCTTAAACGTTTTTCTTCCTCCATTATAAATCATTAAAGAATAATCTTCATCATAATCTAAATGAAACATAATTTCATCTTCATCAGCACAACTACAAGCTTGTCTAATTCTATAATAAGAATCAATAGCTTTACAAAGCATATCTTCATGATTTCCTTTTAGATAAATGAATCTTTCATCATCAAGAACAGCTTTAATAATTTTCCAACCATCTTCTCCACGATCGCCACAATCACCAAGACAATATACAATATCGTCTGGTTGAAGAATTTTTAATGTTTCTTCAAAATTATACCAACATCCGTGAAGATCTGATATTGCATACACATGTCCCATTTTAAAAATGTTCCTTTCTATAATCTGGAGTATTTTCATAAGTTGGTCTGGGATCTTCTTCCCAAACACCGCCTTTAATAATAAATTCATTCATAGCTTCAAAAAAGTCCCAATTAAGCCAATCTACTCCACCAGTAAAAGTATGAAAGCTATAATCTTTAACATTTTTAGTTTTTCTATCAAAAAAACGTAAAGTAAAATTCATCATAACTCCAGAACCATCTTCAAATTCATGAAAATTAGCTCTAATTTGACGAGCAAAATATCTTCCTTTCCAAAGCGGATCTTTTCTAACGTCGATATTCATATTTCTAACTTTTTTATTTACTTGTCTTTGAAGCTTTTCTCTTCTTTTATTACGCATTATAATCACCATCCTCTATATAAATAATTAAAATTTTTTAATATTTCTTTTATATTCATACGAGCATAATCATCTTCATAATATTTTTGACCGTCATTGTGACTGATAGAAGTTTGTTCCATTATATATGCAACTATATTTTCTATAGTTTTATTATAATCTGATTTATAATAGTTTTCACTTGAGTTAGATTGAATAAAATTAGAAATAATTTCAATAATTTTTTCTACTTGCATTTTGTTCCAATAAATTTTCATTATTAAAAATTTCCTTTTTTATTTATTATATATATATTATAATAAAAATTTTTATAAAAATCAATAGAGGTCTTTTTATTAAAAGACCTCTATTTTATAATTAAATATTTTGAAAAACAAATTCTGCATCATATTCTTCCATGAGCTTTTGAAATAATTCTCCATTATCTTTAGCATCTCTTCTTGCGCGATTGCGGCAACTTCCGCAAACACAAGTGCCAATAGTTCCAATAGAAGTAGGAATAAATTCAAATTTAAAACTTCCGCCAATAGCTCCACCAAATGAAGCTTTTTGCTCTACTGTTTTTAAATTATGATAATTTATTAAATGATTTTTCTGCCATTCATTAATTGCATTTTGTTCTTCTTTTGAAATTGGAAAACCTCGATAATAATCAGCTTTCATTTCATCATATATCTTTTTCATATTTTGAAGCTCATTATCTTTCCATTTTTCATCTTCCAATGCTTTATTTTTTTCTTCTAAATACTAAATACGCCTATTTTTTACTTCAATAGCAGCTTTAATTCCATCTAACCATTTATCAAATTCTTTTTCATTAGAAGGATATTCAATAAAATTTCCATTATAAATTGTTGATGCCATTATTTTTTTCCTTATATTTTCTTAAAAATTCAAGTTGCTCTTCATCACTTCTTGGATCATGATGATTCGCTGCCAGAATTGCGGCCATCGCCATACCGGCCGCAACTCCGCAAGCAAAAATTCCAATATAACTAAAAATTGTAAGTAACATATTAATCCTCCTTACTGATGAAATTCAAGAAGAAATTCATTAGAAACTGCCTTAAAAGATCTTGAACCATCTGGAGATCTAAATACAATACCTTCACGAGACTTTTCATCAATGACAGATTTTCCAGTTGCCATAGTAAGAAGCTCTTCTACAGTATCAGGCAGAATGAAAAGAGTATCAAGAATTGGAACCCATTTAATACCATATGGGGTAATAATTTCTTCTGCCTCGACAGAGCCAATTCTTCCTCTATTGGATACAATAAGATTAAATGCTCTAAAATCATGTCCATTCATAGAATAATCTCTCTTTTGGACACCGGCTCCAAAAGTTTCACCCTGAATAGTTACCCATTCTGCATCGGTAAATACATTATCAAGAAGATGTTTAAGAACATTTTCTATATTATACTTTTCAGCCATTTCAGTATAAACATTAGTGTCATAAAAGCACTTCTTATCAGGCTTATCAAATACTACATTACGAGAACAGACAAAAAATTCATACTGAGTTCCAAAAATTCCTTTATGTCTTTTCATAGTAAAAGTAGTAGAAGTTCCATCAATTTTTTCAGTTGCAATCCAAGGAGATTTATCATTTAAAATCCAAGGAATATTCTGTACTCGCTCTTCATCGGTTTTAGAAACCCAGGCAGGCCAGGAATTTTTCTTATCCTTTGCACGACCAAAGAAAACAAAAAGAATCTTTTTACCCCAGTTTCTTTTCATAAGCCATCTAAAAGGCTGCTTAGAGAAGAGTTTACCATGACGCTGAGCCATTCTCTTATATTTATCTGCGGATGCAGCTTTACGGACATTATCATCGGGCGCCGCATAGGTTACGCTTAATTTTTCAGTAAGAAAACGGGATTCATCATTTGCCCAATGATAACAATTTTTATCATCTACAATTCCTACTATAATATCAGTAAGATCATTATTATTTTTTTTGCAAATAGTCCATCCAAAATTCGCCGCAGACATAAGAAGACCCTGAGAAAGAGATTTGCACATCTTCTGAGTCTTAATCTTATAATGCTTTTTAACAAGAAATTCCATATTAGTAAATGGTTCTACTTCTGGAAGTTTAGAATCAATTTCAAAATAAACTGCCGGATCACCTGTATGAAATTCCTCTTTACCAACAACAATAGTCCATCCACCAACATGAGCAAGTTCTACTCTATCATAACCAGGAATATCAGTAATATTATCAATTTTTACAACATAAGCAAGTTCTCTAATTCCTTCTTTATTCAGCATTTTTCATTACCTCCATAATTGTCCAATAGCACTTGCAGTATTGTGAATGTTTATTATTTGCTTTTTTAATTCTTTTTATAATATTTTTATCAATAACATTAGATCTTTCTTTACGAGAGATTTTAGTTTTAACCCAAGCTACTGCTTCATCAAAATTTTTAAATTTATTTATAATTTGATTTGTATCACCATCAAAAACAGTAATTGTATAATTAAATTTATTTAATTTAATTTCTGTTATTTGACCATTATTAACTTTATATTCTGGAAATGCGTTAGCATCTTCTTTTTGACTATGAATATTAATTTGTTCATATATATATTTTAACATCATAGCATCATCTAAAGCATTATGAGTTTGTATATTTTCTTTATTTTGATAATAATTATATACTTTAGATAATCCTACAAGTTTTACTAAACCAAAATGGTTTTGAACATATGGGGCATAATCACGTAAGCCCGCAAACATATATCCTAAAATAGATTTTTCTTTAAAATTTTTTGCTTTACCAAAATTATGTTTTACAAAAGAAAAATCTGTTCCACCATAACAATAAAAAACAGGAGTATCATTAGGATATTCATTACACCAATCAAAAAAATTTGAAAAAACTTCTTCTGCTTCTGGTGCTTGCTGAACTAATTCATTAGTAATTCCAGTTAAATTAATAATAAATTCGGTGAGTTTCTTATGGGGGTTAACTAAAGAATAAAACTGATCTCCATTCTCTCTAACACAGCCTATAGAAATTATATCATTAGAAAATTGTGTTGCTTCAAAGTCAATAAAATAATTCATTAATCAAAAATCACCTCTTCCTCAAATTCATATTTTAAATCGGATAAACAAGATTCATAAATCCAATCTTTAAATTTTTCAATATATGGTTTTAAAAAATTTTTTTGTTCTGAAGTTAGATGATTTTTCCAAGGATCTTTCCAAAAAATACACCATTTATGACCAAAAAAAGTCATCATTGTTAATTGAACCCAATGATTATTTAATAAAATTTCATCTCCACTTTTATTATTATTGTTTAAATAATTGTATTCTAATATAAGTTCATCTGCTTTGGCAAGATGTTCCATATATTTACATTCATACATTTTTCCTTCTGGAGAAAGCCAACCTATAATAAACATTATTTTTCCTTATTTTTAAATTTATTTATAATTATTATCTTTTTATTATTTTATATATATATTATAATAAAAATTTTAAAAAAAATCAAAAAGTCTTTATTTTTATTAAAAATAAAGACTTTTTAATTAATCTTCAAAAATAAAATTATTATATTGTTCATTTTTAAATGGCGTTAATAAAAAGATTAAAACGTCTTTTTTATATTCTGGTTTAATGAAATAATCTAATGTTTGTACAATTCCTGTCATTGGATATAATCTACCACTTATTTTCATAGAAGTAAAATTATTATTTTCATATTTAGACAATTCAGATAACTTTAAAATAGCATTATTTTGTTCAGCTCTTAAATATTCAAAAGGATCTTTAAATCTATCTGTTTGTACACAACTAGTATCAATGCTATCATAATCATTATATAATTGAAGCTAACCATATTTTAAATAATGAGTATATGCATATGGACAATCAATAGGACAAGTTTCATTAATTAAGATTTCAATTTTAGATCGAATTTCTTTTGGAATATTTAATAAATAATCCCAATTTTTTAAATAAATTTTTGGTAAAACAATTTGATTATATTTTTTTAAATCTTCTATAATACAATCAAAATTATAATTTTTTTGCTCTTTTCTAGTAGCAACAATACTTTTATCTATTTTTATGTTAGGATATTTATTTCTAATATAATTATCTAAAGCTTCTGATGCAACAAGAATATTAATATTATTATATTCGGAAATAATATTTAAAATATTATTACAATATTTATCTTTTGTATCTTCTAATGTTAAACAAGGATTTGTAAAGGTAAATTGTAAACATAAATTATGTTCTAAATACCAATCAAAGATTTTATGAATAAGATTATAACTTTTTAATTTTTCACCAAAATAATTTCCACCACCATTCCAGATCATTTCTGGAAAACATCCATATATAGTATGAATATTTCTATTTTCAATAAAACATTCTGGGTATTCTCTTTGTAAAAACAAATATTGGCTATACATTACCTAATTTTCATAAAAACCTGGGCAATAAAAATTTATCATTTTTCTCCTTTAACTCATAACTTTATGAGGACAATCTTCTCCATTATAAAATAAAGGAGCTTTATTCATATACCAAGGAAGTTGTCCATCTTTGTCATATGCAGACCACCTATTAAATATAGAATCTAAAGTATCTGTTTTTTCATAATATTGCTCAACATGAGGTCGTTCAAAACGATCCGCATGATAATGACCAAAAAGCCATATATTCCAAGAGAAAGAGATTTTTATATCTTCCATCCAAAGTTCCATTGTTTTATCAACAGAAGATTGATTTACTATAGGTAAAAATAAATCTCTTGGTTCCCAAGATACAGGACAAGTATGACTTAAAACAAAATCATATGACTTACCTTTACAAAGTTCTGCGGCAGCCGTCCTCTCTGCATCATTTAATTGCTCTTCTGCGAACCATCCTGTCCAACCATTATTAGAATGTGTAGCAATTCGATAATATTTATCAACAGAATAAGCTCCTCCAAGAATTAAAATTTTATATCCATTAATTTCATATTCTCCATAATCTTTAAAATAACGAATATTTGGATATTCTGCTTCCCAATATACTTCACCTTTTACATTTTTATCATAAATTAATTGCATTCCAGGAATATTTTGAGGTCTTTCTTCATGATTGCCACGAACAGCGTATAATTGAAAATCATATCTATTACAGAATCCTCTTTTCCAATCTCTATCTCTTTCGTCAAGAAGATAATTAAATCCTAAATCACCTAATACAATAAGAGCATGATCTGGATCTCTTTGCCAAGTATAATATTTAAAACGATTATTATAATTTCGATGGACATCGCCGGTAATACTCCATATCATGTTTAGACCTCCTTTCGTAAATATTCTAACATTAAATCTTTTTGAACTTGATTTAAAAGCTCTTCTGTTTTTGGATTTATATTACTATACATACTAGAATAATCAATTATATCTTGCCGAATACTATTAATATGATTAAAAGCTTCATCAGCAATAATTTTTGCTTCAATATCATTATATTTACCAACTTTTATTCCAACTAATTCACGAGCTATTTCAATGGGTGGCCGCATGCAACTTACATAATTTTCTCCATTTACATAATTTTCAAGAAAATATTCAATCCTTTTTAAATGATGTAATTGTTTTGGAGCATATCCAAATTGCTCAATACTTTTTTCTGTAGCCTCAGATGGTTTAAAAATCATTTTATATTTATTTTGAGCAACTCCACACATTGCCATTACTGCAGCAAATTCATTATATCTAGCAATATCATCTCGATTATAAACTAATTTTTTCCAAAAATAATCATATTTTGGATTTAAAATATAATACATAGTAAATAAAACTTCTACAAAATTAAGATTTTGTTTTCTAAAAGTATTAAATACTAATCTAATATCTTTTACACTAATATGTTCATTATTTTCTCGAATCCATGTTGTTGATAATGGTTCTTTATTATAAATAATATCATCAATAGATGGAAAAATAAAAACTTTAGTATCAACATCAGAGTCAGGTAAATCCATTCGATAATTTTGACTACCTTCAAGAAAAATTCCAATTATTCTATTTTCTGGAATTTTCTTTTTTACATCTTCTAAATGTTCATTTACTCTAATAAGTAGTTCTTTGTATCTATTCATAAAAAGCTCTTCACATATGGTAAATATTTTTGAATTAATTCTGGTGCTAAAGTTTCTTTTTCAGAAAAATGATCTTTAAAATCAGCTTTTTTCACTATAATGGCTAATTGATCATTAGATAATTTAATTTCTGCTATATAATCTTCATAAGTAACATCATCGCTTTTAGTAAGAATTATAACAGATGACATTAAATTTTCTCCAATAGCCCACTCTAATTCTTCATGAGAACACTCTGTATCTTCTAAAAGATCATGCGCTATTCCCACAATAAAAGCTGCTAATGGATCTACATTAGTTCTCGTCTGTGCATCCGCGCAAGCGAAGCCCGCAACTCTTATAGCATGTTTAAGTTTCTTTTTTGAGTAATAAGTTTCAGCAAGATTCATTACTCCAATAAGATGATCATAACTAGAATCTTTAATCATTTTTTATTCTCCCACAAAGATCCACTTATTAACATAATTAGTATAATCTATATCTTCAGTTTTCTTTAAAATAGGCATATTTTTATCAATAATCCAACAATCTCTAAAAGTATTATTCTTATGAGGAATAGTACCATCTTCATTTACTTTAAAAGATACTCCATTTTTAATACATGCAGCTCCTCTTTTACAGTCTACTGGATAATCATTCCAATTAATATAGCACTCTTCAAAAAGCATATTTTGAATATCTTTACAAGTTTTATTTTCAAGTTCTTTATGAGAAAAATATGTTTGTCCAACCATTTGAATACTATTGCGAGTTGCATCAAGTTGGCGCCAATAAATTAAATTACATACTTCTTCTTTTGGAATATTAAAACATCTTGCATCAAACATAGCTCCCTTTTCAGCAGCTTTAATATGAGTTTCTGAAATAGGAATTAAATGATTGTATCGTTCATCATATTCATCTTTTGTCCATGAATTGATATTTCCATTTATATATTTATCAATTTGATTTTTTTCATCATAAACATTTTTAGAAAAGATTTGATTAAATTTCATTGTTGCCATAGAAGCAGAAATACTGCATATTTTCTGTACTTCGTAATCAAACCATGCAGAAGTATTTAATTTTTGATAATCAATAAGAATTAAAGTAATTTCATCAGATTGAGTATATCCAAAAACACATCCTTGAATATTTTCACAAAGATACTTCATAGTTTTCTGCATTGATCGCATAAGAACTATATCAAAAGGTTTATTAAAATCACGAGTAAAAGTATGAAATGCTTTACCATCAATACGGATTGCTACTGGGGTTCTTCGCATTAATTTTGTTTTAGGAATACTTTCATAGTATTCTTTCATTCTGGTTCCAAGATTACTGTTATCACTCATTTTCATTTTCCTCTTTTTCAATCCAAATATAGCCACCACAAGTTTTTCTTTTTCCTTGACATACTTTAGTAATACTACCACTATCTAAAGATAATTCTTTTGCAGCTTCTGCTTTTGTATTAAATATTTTTATTAATTTTCCATTTTTATCATATTGATAAATTTTTTTCTTTTTTTGAATAATAGGTAATTCATTTTCATAAGTCCAATAATAATTACCAGCAGTTTTTCTTTTTTTATGTAAAACGGCATTAATATTTTGAATACTAATATTGGTTTCTTTAGCAGCCTAATTAGTAGATTCATAAGTTTTTATAAAAGTTCCATTTAAATCCCACTAAGAAATAGCATTACTTCTACTTTTAGCTCCTAATAAAATACCTCTTTTAATAGATTCTTCTTTAGAAAAATTTGGATAATCAATTAAATGTTCTTTAATACTTGTAATGCTACGTCCTGTTTGATTATGTATTTCTGTTAAAGAATAACCTTTATCCCATAATTTATATATTTCTTTAGTATTTATTAATTCAAACTTCTTTCCTGAAGGTAAAGCTGTTCCACCAGTAGTAGAATTGTATCCATTATTTTTACTATCATAAAATGCAATCCAATATTTTTCTCGGTCATCTAGAATATCATTATTGCACTCTTCAATCTATTCTATATGAAAAATACCTGCGCCATATTTTCTCATAGCTCGATATAAAACTGCATTATTTGTTAAATATTGCTTTAAATGCTATGACCATCTTGCAGTAATTCCCACAGAAGTCTATCCAATATATAATTTATTATTTTTTTCATTCCATATTTTATATATAAAACCCATAATAAAATCTCCTTATCTTTTTATTTTTCTATTTATATATAAAAAATGAAAATATATTATTGTAAAAAAATGTCCTTAAAAATCATCAAAAAATAGGCAATTTTCTTTTCCCCAATTCATCATTTACTGGCATTTTTATATCTCCTCTCTACTATCATAATAAAGAACAATTTCTTTTGTATCATGATAATAATTTAGTTCAAAATCTGCCAATTCCTCAAACCATAAATCATCAATAATTTCTTGATCTGTTTCTGAGGAAGATTCTCTGTAATAATCAATTATTTCAGGATTATTATTACAATAATCATTAATATATTCATTACAAGATTCTATTACCCAATCATTTTCATCAACTCCAGCACCTTTAATAGCAGCTAATTCATGAGAAGCCGCAATTAACTCAACATACTTATCTACTGGAATTTCAATAACTTCTTTAACTTTATTATACATATTATCTCCTATACCAAAGATAAATAATTATAGCAATCATAATAACAATAAAAATAAGAATTAAACTAACCCATAGGGGCCAGAGTACAATACTCCAAGACCAATTAATTAATTTCGTTAGTTTTAATATAATATTTACAATTAATATCACTCCTAAAACTCCAACACCCCCAGGAGAAGGATTATAATTATAATAATTTTTCATTAAACACTCCTTGATTATTTTCTATATATATTATATAAAAAATTTTATAAAAAATCAATGTTGGGTATTTTAGATTAGGATATTTTATTATTTTTTTATAATATATAGAAATAATTTTTAAAAAGGAGGAGAAGGAGATTTTATGGCAGAATATGATACCCATATTGTTGACGGAAAACGTTTTAATTTAGCTTGGACTAAAATAAAAGAACTATTTTAGACAGTAAATACTAATGTTATTAATTTATCTACAGCTTTAAATGATTTAAATACTAAGCATACAAATCTTTCTACTTCTGTTTCTACTTTAGAAAATAGTTATAATAGTTTATCAACAGCTGTATCTAATTTACAAACAAATTATACTAATTTATCTACTTCAGTATCAGCTTTATCAACAGCTGTATCTAATTTACAAAATGCTCCAATAGTATCAACATTTGAAACAATTACTATTGGAGAAACAACATTAACAGAAGCATAGCTATCTTCTTTATTAGCACTAATTACAGAGAATTCTTCTGAACCAGAAGAAGGAAATAATGGAGAATGATAAAATTAATATCTTCAAATGATATTATGAAATTCATAATATAAAAAAAATAAGGGGATAACTCAATTAAGAGTTATCCCCTATTTTTTTATTTATATTACTTAATACAAGCATAACGCTCACTATCAAGCTTATCCATCATAAGATCATAAGCAGTAAGTCCCTTCATGATCTGCTCATAAAGTACAGGACTCATACCAGATACATATGATACAGTACCGTCATCCTTCATAGGAATATTATTGCTACGAGCATCAACATTCCAGAAAGTTAGCTTTGGCATCTGATAACCATACTTAGCCCACTTCTTCTTCATAGACTCAAAGAGAGTCTCACGAGAAGCATTGCTAAGACGATTACTATATCCGCCCCAACGATCATTAGAACGAGGGCCAGAAGTTACGCAGCTATCAAATTCCATATCTGAAATGACAATCAGATTTTCAGGAATCTCATCCTGGGAACAATGATTGCGGATTGCGGTAGTAAGCATAAGATCAAAAGCAGCTTCAATATTGGTACTTCCGCCCCATTCTGCTCCAAGCATACGAGATACCTTATCACAGAAATCTACGCCTTCAATCTCTACAAAAGTAGGATTAGAAGAGAAAGTCATAAACTTATTATGGAACGGACCCTGTGCCTTCTCAGCACAATACATACCAAGAGATATAGCCACATTAATAGGTGCGGCGGCGTCCTGACGGACCATAGAACCAGAAGTATCTACAATAGCCATACCATTAAAAGTAGCATTATTGAAATAATCTGCAAGATTAGCCCAATACTTATTTACCATAAGACGATCGGTATCACTATAAGACTTCGGAGATCCTATAGCATAATAATAACCAGAACTAGTTCCCATAACCTTAAGAGCTTCTGCTACACACTCATAAGGATAAAGAGTCTTAGCATTAACCTTAGTGGTTTCATCCTTGGCAAAAGCCTCGTACTTAGCCTTAATAATATCTCTACGTGCAAATGCATTACGATACTTCAAGCCAGCCTTAGAAGGAATCTTATCGAACTCGATTTCATCCCAACGATTCTCAGACATAAGTCTCTCAAGAACATTGATACGCTCACGAAGAATAGAAAGAGTCTTTCTATACTGCTTATGAGTCATACCAAGATACTTACGAGTCATATTTCCAAGCATGCGGGACTCGTTGCTAGAAGTATTCTCAGACTTCAACCACTTTGCAAGCAAAGACGGAGTCTTACAAGCAACATCGAGTTCCAGCTGAGTTTTCATCATAGCGAATGCCGCAGACTCCAGCTTAGTACCGACAAAGGAATATAGATCATCCCAACGTCCAAATTCAGATACATATTCAAGATTTCTCTGCATTGCCGCAGTATAATGATCAGCCGCCCACTTCAAACAGACGCGGAAAAATCTACGCTCACCCTGACCTCCGCGCACATCACGCAGATAAAACA
>CAMVAN010000039.1 GCA_947165475.1 uncultured Caryophanales bacterium
TAACTAATTGCTTCAAAACGATAGCAGCGTTTAGGGGTAAAAGTGTCAACTAATTTATAAAGATTTTTTTTAATTGCATAAGGATCTCTACGAAATAATAATAATGCCCTCCTCATCTGTTTTAAAGACTTATAGTATATTTTATTCATATTAGAAATTTGATAAGTATCAAAAAAGACTGAATCAATCACAAAACTTAAATCATCAGAAAACTTTTTACAATTGAAGCAGAAAGAGTCAAAATTATAATGATACGGATTAACATTTTCTCTCCTTGCAATCATATCCATATCTAAAAAAGCTTCCATAAAAGCATGAACATTATTGTACTTATAAGTACTTCTTTCATTTTTATGAAAAACACCAGTTTTATAAAAAATATATGGATGTGCATTTGAATCTAATACATAATGACAAATAAATCCAACCAAAAAAGAATAAGTATCTGTATCATCTATATGATTAGATGATATTATATTTAAAAGATTTATAAAAAAATCTCTTGTTTTCTGTGTATGAAATGTATCATGAAATTTTCTGATTTTTTTACCTGGAAAAATAGAAAAAAGATTATAAAACATAAAGCTATCAACGCTCTGCCCAAACATTCTACATCTATCAGCATTAAGTTTTGTTCTTATTTTATCCGGCAATATATCTAGTACATCTTTCACAAAATAAGAATGAACAATTGTTGATGGCATAATCTTTCCCTCCTAATAATAATTAAATATATTTTAACACTGAATAAAGTAGTTGTAAATTATACTGTTTAATAAAAAGTTTTAAAGTTTTTTAACGAAGAATATGATATAATGAATGATAGGTGAGAATATGATAGAAAAGAACTTTAAAAACTTGAATGAACAATTAGAAATATTAAAACACAAAGGAATGATTATAAGAGATGATAATTATGCTAAAAAGGTTTTATTGCGCGAAAATTATTTCTTTTTGAATGGATATCGCCATTTATTTTTAAGATCAGATGAAGATAGACATTTTAAAGAAGGAACAACATTTGAAGAAATGTATAGTTTATTTTTATTTGATCGTTCATTTAGAAATGTTATATTTAAATATTTATTAGTTATTGAAAATAATTTAAAATCTATTATATCTTATCAATTATCAAAAAAGTATGGATATCGTGAAAGAGATTATCTAAAGCAAAAGAATTTTACTAAAAGACCAGATAAACAAGCTCAGTTAAATGACTTATTAAAGAAAATGAAAAGGCAAATAAGAGTAAATGGATCACAACATTCAGCAACCTTACACTATGTATCTAATTATGGATATATTCCACTATGGATTTTAGTAAAAGTATTATCATTTGGTATAGTAAGTGAAATGTTCCAAATATTAAAGGATGAAGATAAAGATGATATTGCAAAACTTTATGAACTAGATTCAGAAACATTAACAGTATATTTACCAATTTTAGCCAATTATCGAAATCTATGTGCTCATGAAGATATTTTATATGAAAACAAAACACAAAAATGTATTGAAGATACAGTTTATCATCAATTATTAAAAATAGATAAAAAAGATGATGAGTATATTAAAGGTAAAAATGACTTATTTGCTTTAATAATTATTATGAAACAAATTCTTTCTTATGAAGAGTTTAAAAACATGACATTAGAATTAGATAATGTTATAGAAACATTAAATTATAATTTATATACAATAAAAATAGATAAAGTTCTAGAGAGAATGGGATTCCCAAAAAATTGGAAGGACTTAGCTAATATAGAAAGAGAGAGCATTAATAATGAATAGACAAAAAAGGAAAGAAATGATATTAATCATCTCTTCTTTCTTTATAGGTGGAATGGTAATGTACTATATAAGCTATTTTCCTTTTCTCAGAAAAGATATAACAAAAAACTATTATAGTAATAATAATACAAAAGTATATGAAAAAAACACTTTAAAAGAAGCTATCGATAAAGTATACAATTCAGTTGTTTTAATAGAAAATGTAGACGAAACCTCATCAAATTCAACAGGAGCTGGATTTATCTATAAGGTAGATAATAAAGAGGCTTATATATTAACGAATGAACATGTTATTACAAATGAAAAAGAAGTAAAAGTAACACTATCAAATAATGAATATGAAATTGCTAAAGTATTAGGAAAAGATGAATATCTTGACTTAGCTGTTTTAAAAATAGATAAAAGTAAAGTTATTTTAGCAGCAACATTTGGAAAAAGTGAAGAATCAAATATAGGAGACACAATCATAACAATAGGTTCTCCAGCCGGCTATGAGTATAGAGGGACAGTAACCTCTGGCATAATCTCAGGAAAAGATAGGTTAGTTTCTACTTCTTTATCCACAACAAAAGAAGATTATATAATGGATGCTATACAGATAGATGCACCAATCAATCCAGGAAATAGTGGAGGACCCCTTGTAAATATAAATGGAGAAGTAATTGGAATATGCACTATGAAATTAGTTGATAGTAATATTGAAGGGATGGGTTTTGCAACTCCCATAGAAATAGCCCAAAAGTATATAGAAAAACTAGAAAAAAACGAAAAAATAGAAAGACCTTCAATTGATGCAACAATTGTAAATATAGATGATAATATTATAGATAAAAGTAAAATAATAATTGATAAAAAAATAACTAAAGGAATAGTAATCATAGATGTAAAAGAAAAAGGAATATCAGAAAAAGCTGGTCTAAAAAAAGGGGATATTATTAAGAAAATAGATAATATAGAAATAAAAAACAAAGCTTATTTTAATTATTACTTATTTAAACATCAAAAAAATGATAATATAAAAATAACTTATATTAGGGCTGGAAAAGAAAATAATACTATAATGAATCTTAAATAGTTTACAGTATATATTTGTAAATATAAAAACTAAAAAAAGTAAAGTAAAATATCCACAGAATTGTGGCATATTTTATTTTATCATAATAGAATAGCAATAGGAGGGATAAAATGATAGGAGCAATAATAGGAGATATAGTGGGATCTAGATTTGAAATATTTAATCATAAAAGTAAAGAATTTGACTTATTTAACAAATTTGAATGTAGCTTTACAGATGACTCTGTTATGACATTAGCAGTAGCTAAGTCATTATTAGACTGTAAAGATAATTTTGAAAGCCTAAAAGAAATAACTATAAAAAACATGGTTGAAATTGGGAGAAAATATCCTAGTTGTGGATTTGGAGAAACATTTTATAAATGGATTTTAACAGATAAACATGAACCATATAATAGTTTTGGAAATGGAGCAGCAATGCGAGTAAGTTCATGTGGAATAGTTGCAAAAAACATAGAAGAAGCAAAAGACTTATCGAGAAAAGTAACAGAAATATCTCATAACCATGAAGAGGGAATAAAAGGGGCAGAATCCGTATCAGTAGCTATATTTTTAGCAAAATCAGGTTGGAGTAAAGAAAAAATAAGAGAGTATATAGAATCTAATTATTATAAAATAGACTTTACACTAGATGAAATAAGAGAAAAATATCGTTTTGATGTTACATGTCAAGAAAGTGTTCCTCAAGCATTTGAAGCTTTTTTTGAGTCAACAAGTTTTGAAGATGCTATTAGAAATGCTATTTCAATAGGGGGAGATAGTGATACAATAGCAGCAATCACAGGAGGAATAGCTGGAACTTTCTATGGAGTACCAAACGAGATAAGAGAAAAAGCAATAGAATTCTTAGAAGAAGACCTAAAAGAAATATTATATAAATTTGAAAATAAATATGAAAAAATAAAATGATAGGAGAAATTATATTGTTTTTTTGTAGAACAAAATCAATTATTGCATAAATTATTATAGGTGATTACATGAATAATAATTTAATAATTGTAGACGCTGGCCATGGAGGCATCAGATAGACCCAAAAATAAGAGATGTTTGTATGACCTATATAAATACAAGATTAGGATGCTTTTTATACGAAGTTATCCTTTTTTAATGGTATAATATATACAATTAATGAGGTGATAATATATATGGGATTAATACTAAGATATAAAATTAAAGCAATACTATTTGGAGTTGATGAATCTATAATTAATAAATTAGATTTAGGAAATTCTTATAAAATAGAGAAAGATTGTATGATAAATCATAATTTATGGGAAGAATTTGACTATACTGCATTCGGACTAAGAAGAATATATGAAACAGCAAAACTAAACGATAATTTAGATGTAGCTGTTTTAAGCAAAAATGAAGAAATTAAGTATGAAGAAGCATATGTAAAAGATGGTGAAGGATGGTTTGTAGATGATAAAAAAGTTGATGATATAATTTTTGACCATGAAAATGACGAGATGGAATATATTGATAGAAAAATGAGAATAATTAGACTGTATTCAGAAAATAGTTTCAACATTAAAGAATTACTAATTATCACAGAAGTAATAGATTCAAGTACAAATAAAGAAATCTATCATCATAATTCAAAAATACCTTTTCCTGATAAGATTATAGGAAATATTGATAAACTACATTTAATAAATGACGAAGAAGCAAAGTCTATATATGATTTTGTTTCTAAAATTGATTTAGATTTTAAAGAATCAACATTTTCATCAAAACTACTGTCTTCTGCAATTTTTTTATATGATCAATCATACACATCACCCGTTGCTACCTTGAGATTTATGGTTTGTGTGATAGGATTAGAAAGCCTTTTAGTTGATGGTAATAGTGAATTGTCATACAGATTATCAAGAAATTGTGCTATGCTATTAAGCTCAAATTCCGAAGAATACTTAGATTTATTAACAAAAATGAAGAAAATTTATCAAAAGAGATCTGATTATGTTCATAATGGGATGGTAAAGAGTCTTGAAGAAGATGAAGTAATTGAAACTAGAGGAATTTTGAGAAGTGTAATATTCAAAATAATAGAAAAAAACATATCTAAAGAATCACTAATTAAAGAATTAGATTTAAAAGGATTTACAAATTAAAAAAGTTTAATTACAAGAAAGAACACTTATTATTAAGTGTTTTTATTATGTAGAAAGGAGAATGATATATGAATTTAAATTATGCAATATTTAGAAGTGAACCAATTTATACTATAAATGATTTAGCGCAAATTGGATCACACAATAAAAGAGAAAAGAAAGCTTATAAATCTAACCCAGATATAAAACTAGAATTAACAAAAGATAATATTGAATTAGTACCTTTAACAGAGAAATATGTTAAAGGTTTTTATAACTTAACCAAAGAATACAGAAAAGAACATGAAGAGAGAATGAAAAACGAAAGAGAAGATAGAAAGAAAACATTTAAACAAATGCTAGACAAATCAAACAATGTGATTGCTGATGAACTACTATTTACTGCAACTAATGAGTTCTTCAATAATATGACAAAAGAAGATATAAAAGAGTGGGCTGATACATGTATGGAGTTTGTTTACAACGATTTAGGATACAAGAAAGAACAAGTATTACATGCAACAGTCCATATGGATGAAAAAACTCCTCATATTCATTGCGTAGTAGTTCCACTAGTTAAAAAATATGATAAAAGAACTAACTCTGAAAGATATACTATCTCTAAAAAACAATATATAAGAGATAAGATTCATTTATCTGAATTACAAGATAAATATCACAAAAGATTAACAGATAAAGGATATGATTTAGAAAGAGGAATAAAAGGTAGTGATAGTAAACATATAGAGATTAAAGAATATAAAAAAATAAATAGAGATTTAGAGAAAAAAATAAATATAAGGACTGAAAAACTTAATAAAGAAATAAAAGAATTAGATGAAAAAATGAAAACATCTAAAAGTCTTCCGTTTGACAAGAAACATATTATAGTTGATAAAGAAACATTCGAAAGTATGAATAAGGTTATAGATGAATCTAAAAAGATTAAAGAAATAGAACCTAAAATTAAAACAATATTTGAAGAAATAAATAGCTTTTCAACAAACTATAAAACAATGGAAAAAGAAAATCAAAAATACAAGAGAGAAATAACTAAATTAGAAAAAGATAATAATAAACTAGAAAAAGAAAATAATTCCCTAATATATCAAATAAGTAAATTATTTGAATTATTAAAGAAGTTTTTAAGAAAACTATTATTAAGAGGTAATGAGTATACAAAAGAAGAAACATCAAATATAGTTAAAGAATGTTATAATAATGAAGATTTTGAAATGATAGATGTAGTTCATATTTCAAGAGGTACAACAAAACAAGAAGAATTATTTGATTATGTAAATGCACCAGATTATTATAAGGAAAGTATGACTCATTATGAAAAAGTTAATTCTGATTTAAGTAGATAATAAAAAAATATAAAATGTGATATAATCTTAATAAGAAAACCGATTTAATAGGAAATGATTAATATGAAAAAGAAAACAATAATTATATTTATTTCAAGTCTAATAGTTATTTTAACAATTCTTCTATATGTTATATTAAAGAATAATAACAATAATGATTATAAATCAGTAACATATGTAAATATTCCAGGTAAAGCAGGAATTGATGCTTTCTATCCTGTTTATTATTGGAATAATAAAGAAAATGTGTTTTTTATGGATAACAACATAAATTCATGCTTTATTGCAAAAAAAAGTGGAGTTGAAGAAACATATTATGTTAAGGAGTCATATGACACAATGTTCATGATTCATCAAGAAGAATGTAAAAGTATTAAATACTTACTTTTTTATAAAAAATATATGTATATATCTACTGATGATTATATTAAAATATATAATTTATCATCTGGAAAAATAAATAGAATAAAAAAATATAACATCTTAGGCATTTATAATAAAAAGGTTTATTATGAATATAATAACCAATATTATAGTTCTAGTTTAGATTTTAAAGATAAAGATATAATTAATAAGATACCAAATAAATTTGACGTAGAACCTACAAAAATAAAATTCAACAAAAAAGAGAAATGATAAAGTATATAGTAAATTTCTTAAATAAAAAAATATGGGGTATGTTCACTTTTTTGATGACTTATGATATTTTTTTATTATAGTGAAAGGAGAAAAATGATGAATCAAGAAAAAATTGGTAGATTTATTGCTGAATTACGTAAAGAAAAAAATTTAACACAAGAAGAATTGGCAAATAAATTAGGAATAACTAAGAATGCAGTTAGTAAGTGGGAACGTGGATTAAGTTTGATGGATGCTTCCCTATTTAAACCTGTATGTAAAATATTAGGTATTTCAATTGTTGAATTGTTGAATGGTGAAAAAATATCCAAAGAAGAAATAAAAACTAAAACGGCTGACACTATAAAGAATACAATCGACTATTCTAATAATAAAATTAAAAAAAATCGTATAAAAAATATCATCTATACGATATTAATAGTGGTAATTTTCTGTATAGGTATATTTTTTGGATATAAGTTAATGCTTTTGAATAAATATACTTTAAAAAAACCTGATAACGTTGATGAAATATTAAAGGGATTAAAAAATCAAAAAGAAATAAAGATTTATAAAAGAACAATTCCAGAGAAAGATTATTTGGAATTAAATTATTTTAAAATTAGAAATGATTTTGAAGATTATCAAAGAGTAGAAAATGAACCTACTAGTCCAATAAAATATTATATATATGAAAAAAACGAAGATGGTAAAAAAAATTCAATAAATTTTGGAATGGAAAATGGAGATATTGATCATCTACAATATATAGATTTATTTGCAACTAAAGAAGCAACCTTTTATGGTGCAGATTACAGTATATCATCAGATAAATTTAATAGTGCAGATAAAAAATATTTCCTATTAAAAAATGATATCAATAATGATATTGATTTTTACAAATATATTGCAAAACATTATTATCAAGAAAATAATATTTTTATGAGCAAAAGAGAAATGATGGAAAATTATTCATTTAATACATTTGTTTCTGTAGCTATCCCTAGAGTAGATGAGTTTACTATTATAAAGGGAGACTATCAAGGTTATATTTTAAAATTATTCAAAGATGATGAGCAGACTACTCAAGTAACTTTAATACGCGATGGAAAAATATATGGTTTTTTAACCAATGATTCAAGATTTAAAGATGATAAGTATCTTATAGATTTAGTTGGCACGATTGAAATTAAATAAATAACAAAGGAGAAAGCATGAAAAAAGTAGTAGTATTTGTCCTAGTTTTATTTTTATTGATAACAGGTTGTTCTAATAGCAAAGAAACTAAACTATCTAATATTAAAAATGTAAGTATAAACATCTCTAATGTTTCACCGTCTGGAGCAACAGTTGTAATCAAAGACACAAATAAAAAACCTTATAAATATGAAGAATGGTATAAAATAGAAACAAAAATTAGTAATAAATGGGTAAAAGTTAATCCAGTAATAAAGGAATATGGATTTAATTTGGTTGAGTATAACGTAAATGAAAACAATGAAGTTGAATTTAAAATTGATTGGGAATGGTTATATGGAAAATTAGAACCAGGAAATTATAGATTATTAAAGCGTGTTAATAATAAATATATAGGAGTAGAATTTAGTATCAAATAAGAATTAAGATACATTGATAAGGGAAACTAATTACTAGTTTCTTTTTTAATCCTACGAATCGTAGGTTGATATAATTTTATAAAATATATATAATTTTTAGTGAAAAGAGGGATATTATGGATATAGAAAAAATATCAAATCTTATTAAAACTAAAAGAAAAGAAAAAAAGATTACACAAGAAGAATTAGCTAATAAGTTAGGTGTAACGGAAAAGGCAATTTCAAGGTGGGAAACAGGTAGAGGAACACCGGATATTTCATTATTAATTCCTTTATCAAAAGAATTAAAAATAGAAGTATTAGAATTACTTAATGGTGAGGAAAATAAAAATATTACGAAAAATATTGAAGCAATTATTGAGTACGAAGAAAATAGTAAAAAAATAAGGAACAAAAAACCATTAATTATTTCACTAATTTTATATTTATTAGTAATATTCTTTTTCTTATATTATTTAAAATTTACTTATACTGACGTAGCATGGGGAGAGAGATATTTATTTCACTTATTTGTAACAATAATTTTTTCTAGTATGATAATATTCGCAAACTGGAACCTTTATACTAATTACTTTGATAAAGAAATAGATAAGAATAAGATAAAGAAAATAACTTATTCGATATTATTAGTATTTTATATTATGATGATTTTAAATATGACTATATTTGATAGACATATGCACTCATTTGTATGGCAAGGATGGGATAATTATTACAAATATGGTGGAATGAATATAATTCCATTTAGAACCATATTAAAGTATTTTATAGACATAAAACAGTATTGGCCAAGATATTTTATAATTAATATATTTGGAAATATTGTTGTATTTATGCCAGTACAATACTTTATGATTAAAGTATTTGGAAAGTTATCTTTAAAAAAATATTTACTAATAAATATCATAATGATTTCATTAATTGAAATATTACAATTTGTTACAAGTTGTGGTTCGTTAGATGTTGATGATTTAATTCTAAATGTTTTTGGAATGAGTATTTTATATTATATTTATATAAAAAGGAAAAGTAATGAAGAAGTCAAGTAAGATAGTATTAGGAATTGCAAGCATACCACTTTTGATATCTTTTTTGATTGTTATTTCAGCTTCTTCAAGTGGATCACAAGATTGTATTTTTTGCCATCATCAACAAATAATTTATGGGTTAGAAGCTACAATTTATACAGGAGGATTATTAATAATAGTTTTTTATCCAATATATGTTATTTCATTAATATTAATTTTTAGAGAATTATATAAAATCAAAGTAAGATATAAAGATATTAAAAAATATGTTTTATACTTAATTAGTGGTTCAATTTCAATTATTTTTTCATTATTATTAGTTTTAGCAACAATATTTATTATAAAAGTAAATATTGTGACAGCATTTTTAACAGTATGTATTTTTCATCCTTTTATACTGATATCAAATATAATTAGTATTATCTACATATTTAAATTTATCATTGAATACCATAAATACAAAAAAATCAGGTAAACTAATAGTATGTTTACTTTTTTATAATATTTCATATTATAGTGGAAAGAAAATAATATAAGTATGAAAAACTATCTTTAAGACAAGATAGTAACACACTATGCTATTGACAGAGCCAATAACAATGTGTGCCAAGGATTACACCCTTTGGAAACCCAATAAGCACCAATATTACAAATTAACATAAGTAATAAAGGTGCTTTTATCAATTGACTTAATAAGTCATTGATAAAAAAGAATAATTATTTTATAGTTAAAATATCGAGGTGATGAATATGAATCAAGAAAAAATAGGATTATTTATTTCTGAATTGAGAAAAGAAAAAAATCTCACTCAAAAAGACTTGGGAGATTTATTAAATATTACAGATAACTCTGTTTCAAAATGGGAAAGGGGAATTAATGCGCCAGATATTTCACAATTGAAACGAATTGCTTCAATCTTTAATATAACTGTCGGAGAATTACTTAATGGAGAAAGAAATTTTAAAAAGAGAGAAAACAATAATGGAGAAAGAATCCTTGAAGTAAAAAATCTATCTAAATCATTTGGAACAAGTAAAATATTAAATAATATTAACTTTGAATTGTATTCTGGGGATGTTGTAGGTTTAATTGGACCAAATGGCTGTGGAAAGACAACTTTAATGAAATGTATTTTAGGACTATATCATAGTGATACCGGAAAAGTAGAAATTGATGGTAATGATATTAGATATAATCTAGAAGATGCCCTTAAAGTAGTAGGTTCTGTAATAGAAAATCCGGACTTTTATTTAAATATTTCGGGATTAAAAAATTTGAAAATAAGAATGACTTTATTTGATATGAAAGATATTGGATATATGAATGCAGTTATTCACGAAGTTAAACTTGATGATAGTATAAATAAGAAAGTTAAGACTTATTCATTAGGTATGAAACAAAGATTAGGCATAGCTAATGCTCTTATTAATAAACCAAAATTATTAATATTAGATGAGCCTACTAATGGACTTGATCCAATCGGTATAAAACAACTAAGGGAATTATTAATTAATTTAAGTAGAAATAGTAATGTTGGAATCCTGATTAGTAGTCATAATTTACCTGAAATTGAAAATATTTGCGATAGAATTTTAATGCTTGATCATGGAACAATTATAGAAGATTTTGGAATAGAAAAAGTAAAATATAAAAATATTTCTTTAGAGGAAGAATTCATGAATAAGTTAGAAGGTGACAAAAATGATTAAACTAATCAAGTCAGAGTTTATCAAAAATTATAACTTAAAAAATATAATAATAATTTTAGTAATATTATTAATATCTTCTTTTCTACTAATAAAATTTGAAGAGACTTTTGGTAATAGAGCAATATATGATAATTCATATTCTTATCTAGAAGAAGATTATAAATATATGTTACAACAATTTGAAGAAAATTATGAAAAAAATCCCAACGATTTTAATAAAGATTTGATATCTATTGCAAAGGAAATTCATGAAAATTACAAAATCACACGAAAGAATGTTAAAGGTCATCATGAGATGATGTGGCAAAAGAATTTCACTCAAAGATATATAACAGAAGTTAGTCATAAATATGCCCTTATGAGATTAGATGATTGTGAACATGATGAAATTACTGATTATATATTGGGATATGAAAATCCTGGACTAATTGATACGTATCATAATATTAAAGAATCATATATGGATTATTTAGACTCTTATAAAAATGCAAATTATGAGGGGAAAAAAGAAGAGGTAAATAATAAAATAAAGCAATTAGATAAAATAATAAAAGATAATTATTATTATAAATATATGGAATATCATTGTGATACATTAGATTTTAATTCAAACAATAGACTAGAAGGTTATTGTAATTATATAATTAAAAATAAAATAAAAAATGAATATGATTATAGAGTTGTTAATGCTAGTGAATATCTATATTTAAATGATTTGAAAAATTCACAACATATTTTAAATAGAAAAGGTAATGAATATACAAATACATTGAATAACAATATTAAAACTATATTTGACAAACAAGAAAAAATAGTAGGGTATGCATATAAGCACGAGATGAAACATGATTTAAAGTTTCCATATGATTCTGATTATATAGGATATAGTGGTCATTACATAAATACTAAAAATTATGTTAATAAAGGGCTAAGTTTAGGATTTGTAATTTGCTTTATATTGGTAATATTGAATAGTGGAATTATATCTCGTGAACATGATAAGGGAACGATAAAATTACTCTTAACTGCTCCTGTAAAAAGAGAAAAAGTATTATTATCAAAAT
>CAMVAN010000040.1 GCA_947165475.1 uncultured Caryophanales bacterium
GCATAGTTATAGGTATCTGCTATAACGGGCATTCCCGTAATGACCTACTAAGAGTCTTTCAGTCATTCGCCTTGAGGGCCATATTCAAAAAATACTTGCATCCTCATTTTCACCTAACAGAGTTCTCTAAAATGCTTTATATTTTTTTACTCTTCCTCGCAATGGCTTTGTGAATGAATAGATTATAACACTTTTGTATATAATTGTCAAAATAACCAGTTATTGCTTTACTTTTGTTTTTTCTTTTTCTTTAGAATGGTTATCTGATACTTTTTGAAATAAATCTAATAATTCACTACTTTTCATTGTAGTTAATATATTATGTAGTAGTTCAATTGATGAATCGGCTTTAAGGTCTGTAAAGGTAGGGTTTATAATTTCATCTGGTTCTATTCCTAACTTTGATATTGTATTTTTATCTATTTCCAATAATTGATTATCACTAAAATTATAATTTTCTCTTAAACATTTATAAGCTTCTAAATCATAATAAGAGATATTCGTAGGATGATTATTAGAATATCCAATAATTCTATTTGAGTCAAACATATATAACCCTTTTTCTTCACTATCTATTATTGTTAAATCGAAATTAATTTTTTCCTTCGAAATAATTGGATATAATGTAATTCTTATTGGTAAAGCACCGAATTGTCCAATAATTTTTACTTTAGTATAGTATCCAATAATATCTATTTCATAACAGATTAAGTCATGGTTTTCAAAAGAGAAGTTATTGCATTTGACTATTGGCGTTGTTACATCATCTTCATAATAAATATTAAGTGACCCAGGTTTGATATAAAAATTATCACCAAATATTTTGAGTAATGTATGTATTGTTTCATCTCCTATATGGTGTTCTAATAATTTATTATATAAATATTGTTTTGAATCGTATTTCATGATTATCTCTCCCCCATTACTAATATACCAAGTATATTAGAAAAATTCAATAATAAGGCTTTATTGAGCAATCGGCATACTTATGAATGGAGTTGGTTTATATTTTTTTAGTACTAACTCCTTATTTCCTATTGGATTTTCTTTTAGGTATGGATCATTTTTATCTACGTATTCTGTTGAATAATCAAAAATACTGTCATGGTCAGCTAATTCTAATTCTGGGTTTTCTCTTGTTACCATATGTTCAAGCGATATTTTTCTTTCATAGGCTTCTTCATAGTCTTTTGCTAATGTGGAATTAGCTTTCTTTATCTCATTAATTCTTTTCGATACTTTTAGATTATCTAAATCAATATCTGTATTATTTTTGGCATATTCATGAATTTTGTTGTAATTATTATCTAGTTTTTGATAAAGCATTTCTAAATCAACATAGGTATTGCTTTGATTTTGAAAAATCCTAGAATATTCTTGCATATATTGATAACGTCTTAATTGTTTTTTGATACCTTCTAATTGATTTACATAGATATGGGCATCCATAATACTCCAGCTCATTGTGCCTACTTCTAATCCGGATGTTTTTGCAAACATAGATAATAATATAGCATATTGAGCAATATTAAATGGTAGACCTAGTGGTACATCGGCACTTCTTTGATGTACAAATGAATGAAGTTTTCCATCTGGTGTTACTTTGTATTCACTTGACCAAACACAGCTTGGCAATACTGCTTTAATAAGATATTCATCTTGCCATAGACTTATGATTATTCTTCTATCTGTTGGATTACGTTTTAATATATATTCTACTCTTTGGGGAGCTTTTGTAATTCTATTAATTGCTCCATAGGCAATTCCAATTGTTCCAGCATATTCTTTTCCAAACCAAATGGCTTCTTTTATGGTACGTGGATTATCTTTTCCATCTATCAAGTCTTTTGATTTTACCATTATTTGTTTTCCAAATTCATCTAGCATTGGAATTAATACAATGTCTCCTGTTATAGGGTCTTTTACTTTTTCTTTTAATGGTACATCTTTTTCTGAATCATATATAGTATTCTCTCCTTGTTCATACACTCTATAAATCCCATCATCATCAACTACCCACAAATACCAGGTATGATTTTTTCTATCTTGTAACCATTTTACTTCATTGGATAACTTGATGAATTCATTGGATTTCTGAAGCTAGCATTCTTGCCACTATATATTTTGATTCTAGTATTGGGAATGATTTCCCTACATCAAATTTATGACTCCATCCTGCTATAGAAATCGTGTTAATTCCCGTTCTATTATTAGTTTCTAGGCCATCTCTTAAAATTTCTTCTAGTAGATTGCAGTACGCTATATCTACTTCTGATACAAAGGCATTATCCCTATTTATTCTTATTTCTTTATTGTCTATTATCATAATAATCCTCCTATCAACTTATAAAATTATTCTATAATTTGAAAAAAATAAAATCAATAGACCTACTTTTGTATCTATTGATTTTACTTGTAATTCTTTAATTATAAAATTTTTTTATACCTAATTATTTTTCTTTTTTATTTACTCTTATTTTTTCTCCAACTAATAAATTATCGTTTCTTCCTTCTATGATTGGATTTTTTAAGCGCTTTTTATGTTCAAGTAGTTCATCTACTCTCTTCATGTTTGTTACTTCTTTTTTAGTTTCTTTTTCATAGACGTGTCTTGCGCTTCTATTTCTATATCTAGCATAAATAACTCCGTAGAAAATAAATCCTGCAGCAAGTAATAATAGAAATATATAATCCCTATCATTTTCATCTTTTGTATATGTTGTTAAAAATAAAAATATTCCAATTGAACCACATATAATTTCAATTATGGTACTAATCATTAATAATAGTGGGGTATTAATTGGAACACTTCCCATTGTTTCATTTGTTCTTGCATTTACTGCAACATAATGTAATACTTTTTTATTACCTTTTACTTCTTGATAAGAGTATAACCATACTGGTAAGTAAGCTGCTAGCCACTGAGAACCAATTATTTTAAAATCTTCATTTTCCCACCTAATTCCTCTATCATAAAATTTTGCATCTTCCTTAGCTGCATATTTTGCGATATCTTTTAACTCTTCATTTACTTTTAGTTCTATATCCTCTAGATTTAAATCTCTTCTTTCTGATGAGTAACCAATTAAATAATTTGATTGATATTCTATACAGTTCTCTGTATCAAATGGCATGATACTATTAATAATATTATTTGTTTGTGTATTACTAGTTTTATCTAATCTATTTGAATTTGTTTCTATAGTTAAATCATCTATTGTAATATCAAAATCTCTTTCTACTTTATATAAATCTGCATCGTAATAAGTCTTTTTATTATCTCCTGATCCAGTTGTATAACTCCTTACTAAATGTTCTCCTTTTCCGCTTAATTTTGCATGACAGTTTCCATCTACTAGGACATATGGAAAATATACTCCCATAATATTTTCTGCTGTAAATTCTTTTTTAAATGTAGGATTGGCAAAAAACTGTCTTTTACTAACAAAATCATTTATTTTTTGTTGAGCTACTTCTTTTGGAGTTTGAAATGGTAAAATTACATCTGGAATGGCTCCATTTTCTATTTGAGAATTAATTGATAATATACTTCTACACCAATGACATCTTGCATGTGGGGCATTTTGTGTATCAATAACTACTTCTGCTCCACAACTTCCACATTTTAGAGTTACAACATCATCTGCTCCTTCTTTGATATTTTTTGTTCCTGTACCTCTTCTTTTTCCAACTAATTTTTTTAAGTTTTTTTCTATTCCTTCAAGTTCTTTCCCATCAAACTCTGTATAACAGTAATTACATCTTAATTTTCCTGTTTTTGGATTAGGTACTAATTCACTAGCTCCACAACTTGGGCACTTCATTTGATTGTTTTTTTTACTATTGTTTATTTCTACTATTTTTTCTTTTTGATTATCTTTCTCTTGGGGCCTCTTTTGTTTATTCGTCATACAAATAATTCTCCTTAAATAATATTCTTTAATCTACTAATCACTCTATAATTTATATGCATTTATTTTAGTACTTTGCTATATAAGTTTAACTATGATTAGTATATCATATCAATTAGATTATAGAAAAGTCTAAATCTTTATTTGCTTTTTTATGTTAGACTACTAATAAGGAGAAATTTAATATGTGGGAATAGTTCTATAATATAGGTAAAAAGAAAAAAATAGGAAGAAAATAATTATTTCTTTCTATTTTTTATTAAAAGAGTGATATTTGTTCGTTTTCTTTTATTTCTTTTTTATATTCTTTAATGATATCATTCATATCATAAAGAATCCCATACTTTTTACATTCTTTTGTAAATATGTTATATAAATACTTATAGTTTGGTGCCAAACAATTATAGCTATCTTTGTAATAATTCTTATATTTTTTCTTTATATTTGGAAAATATTTATCTAATTGTCTATAGTAATAATCTCTTTGATTATCTCTTAGGGTCATTCCCATATAAGTGTGTATAAATTTTGCTCCATTTTCATAAGCAAGTTTTACTAGTTTTTTTATATCATCTTCGTTATCAGTTATAAAAGGAAGAACGGGATTCATCATAATACCTGTTAATATTTTGTTTTCTGATAATATCTTTATTGCTTCAAATCGTTTTGATGAAACACAAACATTTGGCTCTATTATTTTTGATATATCATCTTTTGGTGTTGTAATTGTAAATTTTATTATTACATTATTTTTTGAATTTATTTCTTTTAATAAGTCTAAGTCTCTTAATATTAAATTACTTTTTGTATCAATTGATACACCAAAATTATACTTTGAGATTAGTTTTAGAGCCTGTCTTGTTATTTGGTTTTCTTTCTCTAAAGGATTATAGGTATCGGACATAGATCCAATTCCTACTACTCCTTTTACTTTTTTGCTTTTTAATTCTTGTTCTAATATTAATAAAGCATTTTCTTTTAATTTTGGAATATCAAAATTATCTATGTGATAGCAATTACTTCTACTATCACAATAAATACATCCATGTGGGCATCCTCTATATAAGTTCATATTATAATCTATTCCATACCATTCATTTCCATATTTTACTTTTGATAGAATAGTTTTTGCTTTTATTGTTTCCATTATTTTAATATCTTTTCTAAAGCATTGGCATTTAATATTGTATTAGATAGAAACTCTCCATTATAAAAGTTTGCCCAATTGTTTATTATACAAGGAGCATTTTTTGCTTTTTCTAAGGAATCAATTTTAATAAAATTTATTTTTATGTTATTCTTATTTGCGTAGTCTGATAATTCTTTTATTTCGTATTCTACATATGGACATTCATTTGAATAATATATAGTAAAATCTTTTTCTTTAATTTTCATTTTTTTTGCATTTTCACAAAATTTAGGAGGTGTTTTATCATTAAATTGTAGGGCTAATAATTCATAATCATTAACTTCATCTACTACTTTAAAGTTGAAATGTTCAAAAAATTTCTTATCACCAATAAATGGTTTTTTCTTTTTTGTTACTATTGTACATATTCCATTCATTTTTTTATTTTTGGCGTCTTCTATAGCGTATTCTAATAACTCTTTTCCAATTCCTTTTCCTTTAAAGCTACCAGATACCCATAGACAGTATATATACATATAATTCTTACCATCTACTGGAATCCATGATGTTTCAAGTGGTTCATATTCAATAAAGATTTTTCCCCTTGCATTTAATTTTCTAAAGACATGTCCATCTTTTAATTTACTTTTTATCCATTCTTTTTTCTTTTCTACCCCCTCTTGGTGTTTTGGATCTCCTATTGCACAACAAATATGTTCATTATCAATGTTTTTCTCATCTAAATTAATATACTCCTTCATTTTTTCTCCTTTGATAGTTTTTTTAATTATTCTTTTTCTCTTAATTCTTTTCTTATTTTCATCCAAAGTTTACCTAATTGATTTTCCCCGTCTCTATTTGCTCCAATTCCCCAAAATGAGTCTTTTGGGAGTCTTCCACTATTAAATAGTCTTTCGTTTCTAATAGTTTTTTCTTAACATATGGATTTTGTTCTACTTTTAATCTTAATAGTTTTTCCATTATTTCTATTTTCTCTTTGTCTGAATATTTCACTTTATCCGCATTTTCAAACATAATTTTTTTGGCTTCATGGGCTGAGTGGCTTTTTTTTATTTTATTTGCTATTTCAGGATAGTCTGGTAAAAATAATGCACTTTGAAAAGCCTCTTCAAGTGATGCATATAAATATCCATCCCATTCTACTTTAAAGGAGGAAAAATTGTCTAGAGGATAGAATTCTCTAGGATAAAATCCAATAAATTCATCCATTTTTTCAGATAACCAAGTATCTCTATATTGATTTAGTTTAATCATATTATTCCTTCTTTCTTTTTTATTTTACTGTTTTTTTCTTTTTTAATTCTGATTGATAGGATAATATATAATCTTTATTATATAAATCTTCTCTTATAAATCCATCATCTCTTTTATATATACTTTCATATTGTGAATCATCCAATCCCATATGCCATGAACTACTTAAATAACATAAATCTATATTAGAATTTTCTCTCATGGAAGGTATTATTTGAGTTTGTATAAATTGTTTAAATTCTTCTAATTTATCTTGATTAATAACGTACTTATCTACTCCACAAATAAAATCTAAAACATTTGAAAAATATGCATATGAATAATTTCTTAAATCTACTTTGTTCGGTAAATCATAAATGTCACATGTAATAAATTGAATATCATCTATTGATTTATTTTTTAGAGATTCTTGCATCCTAGAATAATTATCTTTATTGCAGTATCCTACTGGATTTTTATAAGTACAATTTGATGAAAAGATAGACGATTTATAAAATAATAGACTACTATCACTATTTAGGTCTGTATTTATGGTATTTGAGAAAAGAATTATTTCATCCCAAAACTTTTTGGTATTTTTAGTTAGGTATTGACTAATATTATTATATAATTCTTGATCAAAAATGTTTATTAATTTTAAAAAATCATCATAACTTAAGTATTTAGCTGCAATAAATTTCAATTCTGCCCAGTATTTTGTTAATTCATTAGAGTCAAATGATATTATTTTATTGGCTCCATTCATAAACAAATCTAGAATAGCATCTCCACTGCCAGTAATAGTAATTACATTTTGTCCATCTATTTTATCATTATGCCTATTAAATACAGATGCACTATCTTCGGTATTGTATTTATATAGCGGGCTTACTCCACTAAATCCCTCAAATTTGTATTCATGTGAAACTAAGGTTTTTGCTCCATCTATGATGGAGTCTAATTCAGAATAATTGTAGTTATCAGGAAAATATTTTTTTTCTTCTTCTAAAAGTATTGTTTTTCTCTTTTCATTATTCATTTCATATTCACACACTAATACGAATGAATAAGAGTCACATTTTTGTCCTCTATATTTTTTATCTCCTAATAATGTTTTTTCATAACTTACTTGGTTATCTTTAATGAGTTTTATATACCAATAGTTATTTCCTTTTATTATACTATTATCTTCTATTAATATAAGTGTTTTATCGTTTTTAGGATTTATTGTTTGAGAATAATATTGAAAACCTATTTCCTTATTTGGAAAAATTATGTATTTATGTCTATTTCCCATCTCTTTTAATGATTGATAAGTACCCTCATCTTTATTAATTCTAGGATCAGACTTTTCATACCATTCAAAATATTCCTCTGCTGTTATTGGAACTCCTATTGAATAAGTCTCTGAAATACTTGTACAATCAATATATTTATCATCATCTTTTATACATTTTTTTATAGTTACTGAAGTCATTCCATTCTCATATACTAAGTCAGAGAGTATATTGCTCGGTATCAATTGTCTTTTTATTATATTATTAATTTTATATTCTGCATATAAATATACTTGTTTATTATACATTTTCTTCACCTAATAACATTGTACCAAATTTCTATAATAATAAAAATAAAAATTTTGTCATTTCTGCTTTATATTATTCAATCTCTATATAATATATTTTTTCTTTATTATCTAATGTTGAATAAAACTTTGCTCCAAATTTTTCATAGTAATTATTAAGTGTTGTTTTTAAATAGACTTTTTTGTATCCTAGATTTTTTGCTTCTTTTAATATTGCATCATTTAACAATTTAGAGTATCCTCTATTTCGATATTCTTTTTTCACATACATTGTTGCATACCATGGGGTTAAGTCTTTTCTTTTTTCTCCATCATATTTAAATAAGGAAATAAAACCTAACATTTTATCATCATGAATTAAAGCAAGAATACTTATTACTTTAGAATCTGAATGAATTTTTTTTATCTTCTCTTCTATATATTTTTTTAATTGTTCTTTGTTTTTTTTACTTCCCCATTCTTCATTACATAGCATTATATATTCTTTTAGATAATTATCATTATTATTGATTTTTATTATCTCCATTATATACCTCTTTACTTTTTAATTATTTATATACTTATAAAATCTTGTATTTTTATTTAGTTTTCTTATGACCTTTTTTTTAATATTATATACCTTATTTGTAGGAATACCTAAATAATCGCTTATTTCTTTAAAGGTTAATCCATTTAAACCATTTTTATCATATAAGAGTTTAATAAGCATTTCTTCCAAACTATCTAATCCTTTAATGGCATAATTATAATCTTTTATAAATTCTTCTGATGAGATGTTTTTAATATAGTTTTCTTCGTATATTTCTTTTCTTATCATTTCATATATAGAAGGAGGCTTATATGGAATTTCTTTTGTATAGTCGTAACTTAATTCATATACATTATATAATAATCTGTTCTCTTCTTCATACATTTTTATAAATCTTTTATAGATAATACAATAAGCGTTTTTATATGAAATATGTTCTTTTCTTGCTACTAAAGAAATCATATTTCTGCGAATAAATTCATAAGCATATGAACGAAAACACATTTTTGTAGAAAAATGGATACAATACTTAGCAGCATTCATTAAAGAATCTACAGAAAGGTAATATATTTCTTCCATTGGAATGCTTTTATTTAACATTTCATACCAGTATCTAGTTGAATCAAATACTACATCTAATGTACCTTCAACCACTTTCATTTGAGAAGAATGACTTAGCCGTAAAGATATTGCTTTTATTTTTTCATGACATTCTTTATCTATTTCATCTTGTTCTTTACGGGCTTTTTCATCTCCAAAAATAATTATTAGTAATCTTTCTTCTGGAGATATCTTTTTATATCTATTTATTATCTCTTCTCTTTTTATTTCATAGTCTTTTTTGGTAACTCCTTCACTTTTATATATTTCAAATACTTCTTTATCTGTTAAATAGAAAGAGTTTTTCTTCCAATCATCTTCTATTAAATCCAAATCAAACATATTACACCTTCTTCAATATAATATATCGTTTACTTATGTATTTTAATTTTAGGTTTTTCATTTATATTTCTATATATAGTAGCTTCAACTGGAAAGTCTTCTTCTATTTTATATATCTTTTTTGACTGTTCAAATATAGCTTTCATATATTTCTTTATAACGGATGTTATCATATCAGCATCTTCTTTTGAAATATTATATTTCATTATTTCTTCTTCTGTGAAATTAACAGAAGACAAATGCCATACATAAAATATTTCTCCTAAAGATAGTCCTTGTTTTTTTAATTTTACTATTCTTGGGTTTTCTCTTAATATTTCAATTATCTCAGGATTATCCATATCTACTTTCTTTTCATTATCATATTTTAAAAATTCAATGCTAGAGTGAACTTTATCAATCATATGTAGGGTTTTTGCTTCAATATCTTTAGAATTTTCAAAATCATCTAAAAGCGTATTAATATTTAACATGCTTTGATATTCACTAATTAAGTATTCTCTAGCAATCTTTTCAACTCTTTTTTTCTCTTCTTTTGTTATTCCTTCAAAAGTAGTTATATCTCCAGTAATTACTTCAGTTAAATCATGAATAATTGCGTAATCTATCATTTTCTCCGTATCAATATAAGCTGGTAAATATGGTTTTAATAGTTTTGTTATTACTATTAAATCAAATATATGATCTTTTATATCTGATGTACGAAATCTGTTTATTTTCCATTGAATTGGACCACTTCTTTTTATATCTCCTAACATGTCAAATAAAAAATATAATTTTGCTTCTTTCTCCATTATAGTGTCTCCTATTAATTATTATAACTTTTTTTGTGTTGGTTTAAATGTATCTTCTTTTTTTAATTGAATATTAATTTTTTCATTTAGCTTTTTAAATTCATCTTCATCTAGGGATGTTGTTTCTAATAACAGTAAATTCTTTTCAGTTTGTTCATTATTATTATTAATTAGCCCACCTAATAAATCTATTAAACTGCCTACTATTAATAAAGCTTCTGTTTCATTTTTATTTCCAAAACTTTTTGTTATTTCTGTTACTATTAAAGGAATAATCTCATTTCTACTAAGTTGAAGTCTATCTATTGTTTTAATATGATTAATAATTAACAACCATAGGCTTTGTAGTTCTTCTTTTATTACATGTTGGCTTTCTACAAACAAATTTTTTTTATCTTTTAGAATTTGGATGGCTGATGTTTTATATAAAAGGCCAATGTACTCTTCACTATCATTTTGGTATATTTCATTATCATTTAATAAACTAGGATTATAATTATCAATTAAATATTGTTTTTGTTCTTCTAATTTCCTTAAATATATTTCAATATAAGTTTTTATCCCTATATAATTCTTTAGTTCTTTCATTAAGATATTAATATAATTATCTATTATTTGATTTAAATTATCTATTTTAGTTAAATCATATTTTTTTCTAACTATAGGTGGTTCTGGTGGGGCAAAAATACTTTCTAAAAATCCTTGTGGTTTTGATATTGTTTCTTCATAACTTATTTCTTTTAATATATGATTAATATCTTTCTTTGAATCTTCTATTGATGAAGATAAAGTTATATTTGCATACATATCACTTAAATACTGAGAATGACTAGTTATATTTTCACCATATTTTATTAAGGATAATGTGTTATTATGATCTATCGGCATTATAGGCTCATTTTTTAATACCTCTAATTCTTCTTCTAAAGGTAGTTTTCTATTTCTTTTATTTTCAACTTCTTCTACTAAATATTTGTAATTTGCTCCTTCCAAGCTTGTTATTGTTTCTAGTATTTTAGAATCATTAATATTATCATCAAATAATGATTTAATAAGCATTTCAACTGTAAATAAACCATAATAATTTTTAAAATACTTTTTATATTCTAACAATATTTTATTATTTAAACTTGGTACAATATTATTTAGAAAATCTTTTTTGTCTATATTTGTTTTTATTAATAATTTATCAATAGTTATTTTATTTCGATTGAAAAATTTTCCATATTCTGTATCACTTAATAAAATAGCTAATACTACAGATAATTCTTTAATATCATTTTTTGTTTCAATTAGTGATAAATCTGATATATTATTTTCTAAATAGCTATGAACATTACAAACATAATTCATTATTTTCTTAGTTTGTTCATCGCATGTATCGTAAAAATTTATTGCTTCATTTTGAAGTTTTTTTTCTTCTTTTTGTTTTAAATATTCTGCTATATTTTTATCTATATCTATAAAATCCTCTGGTGTTTTCTTAAAATTATATAAAGCTTTTCTAAGAGCTAGAGAATTGGTAAATTCTTCTTTGAAAGCATTTGAAAAAATTGAACGAATAGTAATATCCTTCTCATTCCGATCAAAAATATATTTTTTAAAATGGTTTTCTATAATGTCTATATCAAATGGATAATTCATATAGTCTGAAGATATATTGAACTCATTTCTTAATTTATATGATTGAATACCTATACTTTTAAGATATTCTCTTAATATGGAGTCTTCTATTAAAGCCGCGAATATAATAGATAATTGTTCATGATCTGCTTGATCCATTTTTTCATTTTGAAGACTTATGTAGCAATTACATATTTCTTGTAAATAGTTGTAAACATCTATACTTACATTTTTTAATAAAGACTCTGTTAATTCTTTTTTTCTCTTATTTTCTTTTTGTTCATAATAATTATCAATCTGTTGTTTAATATTATCGTCTAGTTTTTCATTTGCAATTGAGGTATATATTACTTTAAGTATTGATAATTTATTATTTTTTGATTCTTCT
>CAMVAN010000041.1 GCA_947165475.1 uncultured Caryophanales bacterium
CTCGATTCATTTGACATAGTTTTTGGTCCACCAACACTACTTGACAAAGAACCATAATTGATTAAGTCCAAAGGTTTGGACTTTTTTTAAGTTATATTATATAATATATTAGGAAGTGATTTCATGGGTTTATTTCGTCCGAAAATCTATAAAAAAAATATTCAGGATATTAATTATGATAAATTAAAAGAGTTAGGAGTAAAATGCTTAATATTTGATTTAGATAATACATTAGGATTAATGTCTCATAAAAAATGTCCAGAAGATACTAAGGTTTTAATAGAAAAGTTAAAGAAAGATTTTATGGTTTTCATTTGTTCTAATAATACCAAGAAGAGGATTCGACCTTATTTAGATGATCTTGGTATTGAGGGGTTATCTTGGAGTATGAAACCTTCTATAAAATCTTTAGTTTATTTAAAAACAAAATATCACTTTAAGAAAAAAGAAATGTGTATTATTGGAGATCAAATTGTTACAGATATTTTAGCTGGTAATCGATTTCGTATTAAGACAATATTAGTTGATCCCCTTGGTAAAAAAGATTTGAAAATTACTGGTTTAAATCGTCAAATAGAAAAATTAATTATAAAACATTATGAAAAAAGAGGTTTGTTTGAAAGAGGAAAGTACTATGAATAGTGAAAAAAGATGTAATGGGTGTGGAGTTCTTTTACAAGATGAAAATGTCCTGCAAGAAGGATATACTACTAATTTAGAAAATGATATTTGTCAAAGATGTTTTCGTATGAAAAACTATGGAGATTATCAAGTTATTACAAAGTCAAATGATGAATATATTAAGATATTGGAAGATGTTTCTAAAACGAAAGACCTAGTTTTATACATTACTGATTTATTAAATTTAGAAGAAAATATTGAAGAAATTAGAAATATTATTTCTAATAAAATGATCTTAGTATTGAATAAAAAGGATGTTTTACCAAAATCGGTAAAAGAGACTAAACTTATTAATTATTTAGAAGAAAAAAATATTAAGTTTGAGGAAGTAATTGTTATATCAGTAAATAAAAATTATAATATTGATTATTTGCTAAAAAGAATAAAAACTTATCAGACTAGTAAAAATGTTTATGTAATAGGACATACGAATGCTGGTAAGAGTAGTTTAATTAATAAACTTATTAAAAATTATTCTGATAATTCTCAAGAATTAACAATGTCTCCTCTTCCTTCTACTACTTTAAATACGGTTAGTATTCAAATAAATGATTATTTAACATTAATTGATACACCAGGGCTAGTCGATATGGGTTCTATTTTAAATAGAGTTAGTCCAGAAATGGTAAAAAAGATATCTCCTAAAAAAGAAATAAAACCTCGTACTTATCAATTAAGGAAAAATCAGTCTATTATTATAGAAGATTTAATTCGAATTGATTATGTTGAAGGAGAAAAGAATAGTTTTACTTGTTTTATTTCTAATGACTTAAAAGTAAAAAGACTTCTAAATTTGTTTAATAACGAAGATTTAAAAGATAAAAATAAAACTACTTATCAAATGAAGTATGATGAAGATTTAGTTATTAATGGATTAGGTTTTATTAAAATAGTTAATAAAGGTGTAATAGATATTTATATGGATAAGGAAATAGATTCTTTTACTAGAAAAAGTTTAATATAACGAGCATGCGTTTTAGCATGTTTTTCTTGACTTTTATTTGTTTTTGTAGTATAATTAGGTGCATTAAATGGGGGGGTTTTATGAGTAGTGATGAGTTAAAAAAAATATTTAATGAAGATTGTAGTTATGATGAAAAAGTTAAAAAAGTAAAAATAGCTATGCAAAAAAAATTAGAAGATGCTAATTTTTATTTAATTAGTTCATATTCTTTTGGTATGACAGATTTTTTATGGATACGGTGTATATATAAATTTATGCCTTTTATACCTCTTATTTTTGGTATTGGTGTTCTTTCACTTGCTAGCTTTACTAGGTTTTTTAGTAAAAGAAAGGCTGCTAAAGATATGCTTGATCATTTAGAAAATAGTAATGATGATTTAAATTCTGAAAATAATAATAATAATAATCGTAAAAAAATGGTAAAAGAGTTAGAAGAGAAGAAAAAATATGAGAAACAAAAAAGCAATAAGGTTTTAACCCAATTTATAATTTTGTCAAGTATATCTTTTGTTTTAGTTGGTATGGTTAGCTCTATTAGTAGTCTTTTATTACCGGTGGGTATAGTTACATCTTTAGTTCAAGTTCCTTCATTTATAAAACTTTTGCTATCAATTAATAAAGAAGAATTGATACAGGGGGAAATAGATAAATTAAATTTTGATATATTATCTTATGAAGATAGGTTTTCTGAGAAAAAAAATCATACAATTAATTCAGATAATTTAAATAATAAAAAAACAAAAAAAGATAAAGATTATAGTAAACAATTTGATAATTCTATTTTCGATGCTTATTTCGATGCTTATTTAAATTATATAAACAAAAGTGGAAATGGTTTAGAGGATGAAAGACCTAAGACTTATTTTAAAAAATAGTAATGTTATGTTCATATTTATAGGGGAGATATATTGCTAGTTTTATCTTATAGTAATCATTTTGATGATATTAAATGTATTAGTTTTGATATTGATGAGACTATTACTAGATGGAAGAATATTGATGAGTTTTTTGAATTATCTTTAAAAGATCTTGGAATTATTTATTCTAATGAAATGAAGGGGCAAATTTTTAAAGCTATGCATGATAGAGAATTAATTGGAATGATTTCAGGTAATTATGGTATTGCTAATTACAGTTGGTGTTTAGAAAATAATGTAGAAGCTCTTAGACTTCATAATAGAAGGGGGTATGAGTTAGTTCAAGCTATGTTTAAAAGAGAGGCTGACTATACTTACATTACAGAAGATTGTATTGAAACATTGGAATATTTACATGAAAAATACAAAACATTGGATTGTTTTACGAATTGGTTTTATGATCAAGCAATTAAGAAAATACAAAAACATCATTTAGAGAAGTTTTTTTCAAAAGTTTATGCTTCTGATAGTTTTTCTTTAAAACATAAATATGGTTTTGATAGGCTCTATAGAAACATTGGTTATGATCCTAGATATATTTGTCATGTAGGTGATTCTTTAGCTGATGTTCCTAGTAAAAGTTTAGGACTTAAAAATATTTATTTAAAATATGGATTATTACCTGAAAATATTACAGAAGAAATTATGAATATTATTACTAATTCGGATGCTACAATAACTGAGTTTGGAGACCTAAAAAAAGTTTTATAATTACAGTATATTTTTTATACTGTTTTTTTTGTCAATAAAATGTCAATAATGTATAAAAAAAATCAATCTGTCTTTACAATAACAGTAATTTTGGTTATCATGTAGGTAAGTAGTGGTAGATAGTGGTAAAAAGTGGGGGATAATATGTTTATAGGAGAGTATCACCATACAATTGATGAAAAAGGTAGAATTATTATTCCTGCTAAGTTTCGTGAAGAACTTGGTAATAATTTTATTGTTACACGTGGAATTGATAATTGCCTATTTGTATATTCAAATGAAAAGTGGGATATGATTACTTCTAAACTTAATGCTTTGCCTTTTACTAAAAAAGATGCGAGAACTTTTAATCGTTTCTTTATGTCAGGCGCTACGAACGTAGAATTAGATAAACAAGGACGGATTAATATTTTAGCTCCATTAATTCAATATGCAAAGTTAGAAAAAGAATGTGTAATTATTGGTACAGGAGATAGATTAGAAATATGGGCTCTTGATGAATGGATGAGTTTCTTTGATTCTACGAAAGAAAATATGTCAGATATAGCCGAAAATTTATTTGATGAGAGTGTGAGCTTTTAATGGAAAAACATAAAAGTGTATTATTACAGGAAGCAATTTCCTCCCTAAATTTGAAAGATAATGATATAATAGTAGATGCTACACTAGGCTATGGAGGACATAGTAGTTACATCTTGGATAGAATAAAAAAGGGGCACTTATTCGCCTTTGACCAAGATAGTGAAGCAATTCGGCATAGTACCAGTCGTCTCTCTATGATTGGTACTAACTTCACTATCATAAAAAGTAATTTTTCTAATATGAGAGAGAAATTATTAGAGTTAGGTGTAGAAAAAGTAGATGGAGTTTTATTTGATTTAGGAGTTTCTTCTCCACAATTAGATGACAAAGAACGAGGTTTTTCTTATCATCAAGATGCTAAGCTTGATATGAGAATGGATCAAAGTCAAAGCTTTTCTGCCTATGATGTTGTTAACACTTATACTAAAGATGAATTAAGTAGAATATTTAAAAAATATGGGGAAGATAAATTTGCTAATAATATTGCTAAAAAGATTGTTGAATATCGAGAAAATAAGCCAATTGAGACTACTTTAGAGTTAGTTGATATAGTAAAAACTGCAGTACCTATGAAATTTCGCTTGGATAAGCATCCGGCAAGACAAATATTTCAAGCTATTCGTATCGAAGTAAATCATGAATTAGATGTTATTGAGCCGGCATTGGAACAAGCTCTTTCATTATTGAAAGTTGGGGGCAGGGTTGCAGTTATAACCTTTCATTCTTTAGAGGATCGGTTGGTAAAGAATTATTTTAAAGAAAAGTGCATGATTGATGAAAAATTAAAGGGAATGCCTAATGTTCCTGATGAATATTTACCTGACTTTTCGTTAGTTACTAATAAACCAATCTTACCTAGCAATTTAGAAATAGAAGAAAACCCTAGAGCAAGAAGCGCTAAACTTAGGGTTATACAAAGAATAAAATAGGAGGAAAATATGAAGAAAGTAAAGAAAAAAGTAAAAATGTCTAAGTTTGAAAAATTGTTATATTCTTTTGCTGTTATTTTGTTATTGATATCTCCTATCTGTATTGTTTTTTCAAAAGCAACACTTTCTAAAATTAATTTTGAAGTAGAAAAACAAAAAAAAGAAATCGAAAAACAAAAGAAAACAAATGAATCATTAGAAATGACAATTGATGAATTAGCATCCTTAACAAAGATACAAGAAGTTGCAGAAGAACAAGGATTGAGTTATAATAATAGTAATATAAAATCAGTTGTTGAGGATAACTAATTAGGATGTGATATTTTGAAGTCAAAAAAGAGAAAAAATAGTATTAAATATTCGAAATTATTTATATTAATTTCTCTTTTTTTGTTTTGTCTTATGATTGGTAGAGTTTCACAAATTGCTACTTCTAAAGAAATAGATGGTGTTAATTTACAAGAATTAGCAAGTCGTAGAACGACTAAAACAGATGTAGTATCAGCTAAAAGAGGTTCTATTTATTCTGTTAATGGGGATATTCTTGCTCAAAATGTTTCCTCTTATAAATTAATTGCGTATTTGGATCCTAAAAGGACTACTAATGAGAAGAGACCGCAACATGTTGTTGACAAGGAGGACACTGCTAGAAAGCTTGCTCCTATTTTAGGAATGGAAGAAGCTGAGGTTTTAAGATATTTAAGTAAAGAAAATGTATATCAAACTGAATTTGGAGTAAAAGGAAAGGGTCTATCTGAGTTAGTAAAAAAACAAATAGAAGATTTAAATTTACCTGGACTTGCTTTTTATGAAAGTTTTAAAAGATATTATCCTAAAGGAAATTTTGCTTCTTATACAATCGGTTATACGAAAGAGTCTAGTGACGATGATAATACCATTAAAGGTGAAATGGGTATTGAAAAAGAATATAATGAATTATTAAAGGGAGAAGATGGATATAGTAGATATCAAAAAGATTTACAAGGATATAAAATACCTAATACTCCAGTTGAGGTAAAAGATGCTGTACAGGGAAAAGATATCTATTTAACGATTGACTCTAATATTCAGTTTTTTGTTGAACAAGCCATGCATAATGCCGATAAGGAATATGATTGGCAATGGTTTACTGTAACTATTATGGATGCTAAGACTGGGGCAATTCTAGCTACATCTGCATCTCCTTCATTTGATCCTAATAAAAGAAATATTACTAATTATTTGGATTTGTTAATATCATCACCTTATGAACCTGGTAGTACAATGAAGACTTTTACTTATATGGCTGCTATGGAAAATGGTGTTTATAATGGTAGTGAAACTTATAAATCAGGTGTTTATACTACTTCTGATGGAACTGAAATAGGGGACTGGAATCGTAATGGTTGGGGTGTTATTAGTTTTGATAAAGGATATGCTATGAGTAGTAATGTTGGGGTTATCAATATTATTAATAGACATATGTCTAGTGTTATGCTTCGTCAATATTTTAGAAAGCTTGGTTTTGGCAGAAAGAGTGGAATTGAATTGCCTAATGAGTCTAAAGGAAATCTTGAGTTTAAATATGAAACTGAAATCTATAATGCTGGTTTTGGTCAAGGAATTACTACAACTCCAATTCAGAATGTTAAAGCAATGACTCCGCTTACTAATGATGGGATGCTTTTAAAACCATTTATCGTATCAAAAATAGTGAATTCTGATACTGGTGAAGTTGTATTAGAAAATAAAAGAGAAGAGTTAGAAAGAGTTGCGTCTACTTCAACTGTTCAAAAGATGATTGAATTAATGAGTGATTGTGTTAATGGTATTGGAAATACAGGTAGTGGGTATCGTATTGATAGTGGGGAATTAATTGGAAAAACAGGAACTGCCCAAATTGCTAATGAGAAAAGTGGAGGATATCTTTCAGGAAAAGAAGACATTATTTCATCTTTTTCAGGTATTTATCCGAAAAGTAATCCTCAAGTTATTATTTATGCTTCTGTTGCGAAACCTAGTGGTGGTAGTCAAAAGCCAGTTAGTAATACAGTAAAAGAAATTGTTACTAACATTTCAAAGTATTTTGGTAATCAAGATTCTGATACATCAAGTTTAGTTGTTCAAGATTATAAAGTAGAAAATTTTATTAATAAAAAAGTTGAGAAAGTTACTACTTTGCTACAAGCGAATGGAGTAAGATATATTTTATTAGGAAATGGAGATAAAGTTATGAGACAAACTCCATCTGTTAATGATACAATCACATCAGGAGACGTTGTTTATTTAATTACTAATGATTCGAGTATTTCTATTCCTAATGTTTTAGGACTTTCTTCTAAAGTGGCAAAAAGTATTTTAGAGCAGTTAAATGTAAAGGTTAATCTTGATGGCGTTGGATATGTTGTTAATCAATCTATTCCGGAAGGAACTCCTATAACAGAAGGAATGGAAATTAATTTAGCACTTATGCCTAAATATACAATAGAATAGGAGGGTTTTATGTTAAGTAAAGTAAATATTCGTAATAATATTATAATTATTTTATGTTTCACTATTATTGTTTTATGTATTGGCTTTTCTATTCTTTCTGTTGAGCTAAAAAAAGAGAAAGATGCTGATTTTGCTTTTTTAGTTCATTTTGAAAATGTAGAGAAGGCTAGTTCTGTAAAAGGATCTTCTAAAGAGCCTTTTGGAAAAGCTGAAATTATTAATCAAAAAATGGGATTAAATTTTGATTTTTCTCTATCTTCTGCTCATGATGAAGTAACTTTTTTAGCAACTATAAAGAATAACAGTGATATTTCTTGTGAAATAGTTGATGTTGTATTGTCTCCTGATTATGTAAATAGTGATTTTAAAAAGCAAATTGCTCCAGTAGAGGTAACTACAACTGATTTAAAGGGAAAAGTTATTCCCCCAAAAGAAGAAGTAGAATATAAAGTTACAGTGTATTATATGCCTTCTACATTACCTATTTCTATCAAGAGTTTTTCTTTTCAGGCTAATATACTTGCTAAATCAAGATAAAGGACTAATATGAATAGATGTAGTTGGTGTAATTTAAAAAATGAAAAATATGTTACTTATCATGATCAGGAGTGGGGAGTTTTATGTTTAGATGATCACTATCTTTTTGAAATGCTTATTTTAGAATCTTTTCAAGCAGGTCTTTCTTGGGAATGTATTTTGAATAAAAGAGAAGCATTTTGTAAAGCTTATGATAATTTTGATATAGAAAAAGTTGTTTTGTATGATGAGAAAAAAGTAGAAGAATTGAGAAATAATTCTTTAATTGTTCGTAATCAATTAAAAATTAAAGCTAGTATAGAAAATGCTAAAATTTTTAAAAGTATTCAAAAAGAGTGTGGTAGTTTTTCTAATTATTTACTTAATTTTACTAATGGTAAAGTTATTATAGAAAGGAATTGTACTACTAATGATTTATCTGATTCTATTTCAAAAGATTTAATTAGTAGAGGAATGAAATTTGTTGGAAGTACAATTATTTATTCCTATTTACAAGCTATTGGTATTATTTTTTCTCATGATTCTGATTGTTTTAAAAGTTTAGAAAGAGAGGATTATTAATATGAAATTAGATGGAAAAATTGCTGTTGTAACTGGTGGAGCAATGGGAAATGGTCTTGGAATTGTAAAAGTCTTTTTAAAGTATGGGGCTAAGGTTATTATTTTAGACTATTCAAATCAAATAGATGATACTATTTCTACTTTAAATAATTCAAATGTATTCGGTTATAGGGTAGATATAAGGGACAAGAATAGACTTTTAGAAATTGCTGATGAAATTTCTTCTAAATTTGGTAGAGTTGATATCTTGGTAAATAATGCAGGAGTGTGTAAACTTGTTAAGTTTTTAAACATGTCAGATGAGGATAGAGATTATCATTTTGATATTAATATTTTAGGTACGTGGAATGTTACTAAAGCATTTTTACCTTTTATGAAAAATCATCATGCATCTATTGTTAATTTATCAAGTGTTACTGGCCCTATGGTTGCTGATAGTGGAGAGGTTGCTTATGCTACTACAAAAGCTGCAATTTTAGGATTTACTAAGAGCTTAGCTGCTGAAGTTGTTAGTGATGATATTCGAGTTAATGCTATTATGCCTGGTTATATACATACACCTATGGTTAATAATATGGCTCGTCTTTCTTCTCCTGATAATCCTGAGGCAGTTGTTGATGGAATTGCTTCAGCTATTCCAATGAAAAGACTTGGAACTATAGAAGAATTAGGGGAATTGTGTGCTTTCTTAGCAAGCGATGAAGCTAGCTATATTACTGCTCAGGGCATTGTTATTGATGGAGGAAGTACTCTTCCAGAAACTTTGACGATGGGAGTGTAGAAATTAGAATAGGAGGGGGATTATGCCATCTTATATTGGACATATTACAACAGCAAAACTATTACTTTCAAAATTAAATATTTCTCATGAAGATCAAATAAAATTTATTATTGGAAATATTGTTCCCGATATAAAACAAGTAGATATTGATTATACATTAGATGAATTTGTCAATAAAAAAAATATTCAAAAAAGTAAAAGAGTTACTCATTTTAGAAAAAATACGAATAAAATTTTAGAATATCCTCATTTAAGAATATTCTTAGAAAAATATAGGGAAGATTCTAAAGAACATATAGAAACTTTTGCTTATCTTTTTCATTTATATACAGATCATTATTATTTTAAGTTTTTTCTTCCTAAAGTAATTAAGTTTTATAATTATGAAATGGAAGAAGTAGATGAAAGAGATAATTTTTATTATGTCAAAATCTTAAAAAATAACAAAATACTTAAAGCTAAAACTTTTTTTAGTAAATTAAGTAGTCAAGGGTTATATAAAGAATATTCTAAGTGTGATTCTTTTTTAATAAATAAATTTCATTTAAAAATCAATGTGGATTTATTACGTAGATATGTAAAAAAATACTCTTATAATTGCTATGTGGAAGAAATTAAAATAACTAAGATTTATGATGTCTTTGATAAGATAGAAAGAATACTTAAAAATAAAACGTCTGATGAAATGATGATTTTTGAACCAGATGATTTAGAAAGATTTGTTGTAGATGTTGTTGATTCATTTTGTGAGGAATATTCTGATTTAATAAGTAATTATTTATAATGGGGGATATATGAATAGTGAAGCTATAATTGAAAGAGAAAAGAAGGTTATTCAAGATATTTGTATTTTATATGGATATGATAGTAATATTAGTCATTTACTATATTTAATGATACCTGCTTTTATTATAAAATATGGTATTTCTAATGAAAAATTAATTCTTGATGTTTTTCGAGATATTCAAATTATACATAGTAATAAAAAAAGTAGTTATGTAAGAGCATTTTACTCTAGTACGCTTTTTTTTCATAATGGGAAGTACTTATCAAAGAAAGTAATGGTCATTCAAAACTATGATAAAATCCCCTTGGTAGAATTATTAGATAATTTAATACATGAGTTTAATCATGCAATTAATTCTTATGTAAATGAAATTATTGTAAGAGATAAGTATATATATCTTCGTACAGGGTTAACTTTTCGTATTTATAATAAAAGTGATTTATCATTTATTAAAAAACAAGATTCTTATATATTAGAGGAGATTATTAATACTAAGCAAACTTCTGATATTATTAATATTATAAAGAAATTTAAGTCTAATGATTTTTCTATTCAAAATACTATTTACGCTATTAATAATGAAACAAATAATAAGTATTATTCTGATGCTTATTCCTTACAAACTTATGTGTGTCGTGATTTGTTAAATAATCGTACTTTTTTATCTACTTTAGAAAAACTCAGATTAACTGGTGATGTTTTAGAAATTAAAAAGTGGTTTGATAATATAGTTGGTAGAAAAGGTACTTTTCAAGAATTAATACAATATTTAAAGGAGATTCTTGATTTAGAAATGAAATATTCTAATCAAAAAATTATGAAGGGTATGACTGCTAATAAGATAAGGAATGTTACAGAAAAAGTTAATAATATAGTTTTACAGTTTACGAGTAGTGTGCATTAAAAAAAGAAAGATTTATCTCTTTCTTCTTGGTTTTGGTCTTATTTCTTCTTCATTATAAAATGGACAAGAACAATCTAAATTTAAATAGTGTAAATATTCATTATTTTGATCTATATGATTAATATTATTTGATGTCATATGTTCAATTATTTTTTCTTCTTTTTTATTTAATTGACGGTTCAAATAATCAGTTGCTTCTTCTAAATCGGCTATTCTTGTATTATATTTTGTACTTTTGTATATTCCTAAAACCCGTGTATATTTTTCATCAGGTTTTATTTTTTCTTCTGTTGTATTCCAAGATAAGGATAGTGGTTGTTTTTTTAGTGTTATAGAGTTTATTTTTAGTAGGTATATTGGTCCAATATAAGTTATTTTCATAGTATTTTCCTTCTTTCTTTTTTGTATATTATAGAATGGATTGATTTTCTTGTAAAGAATTTTTAAAAAAACTTGATTTTTTAAACCTAATTTGATATTATTAATTTGCAGTTGTTATGGCGAAGTAGCTCAGCTGGCTAGAGCGTTCGGTTCATACCCGAAAGGTCGGGGGTTCGATCCCCTCCTTCGCTACCATTAGTAAATACTTTCGAACTTTATGTTCGGAATTACTATAGAAATTCCATTCGCTGAAAGGCGGTGGAATTTTTTATATGCTTAAGATTAAGAAAGATATAATTCATATAAAAGAAACTATATTAAAAATCCTAAGAGTATAATTGCAAAAATTTTGTACTTCATATTAAAGATAGAAACATATCAAAAGAGTCCAAGAAATTATCCTATTAGTGCAGAGATGAAAAAAGAAATTGATAAACTTGAAAAATATAATTTACAAGTAAGATTCTTAACTGAAAACAAAATAGAATCATTGGAGGAACTAGATGTTTTTCATGAAATGAATAAAGAACTATTAAATGATATATCATATACAATAAAAAGAACATATGAACAAAAATCGAAATATAACGATTCTATCATTAAAGAAGAATGTAATTTAAAAGTTGAATTTTACAATGAAATTATTAGTGACCTTAAAGCAAAAGTTAAAACTTGTAAGATTATTATAAACAATTATGATAAAATAGATATAGAACTCAATAAATCAATTATTAATAAACTTGAACAAGTAAGATAGTTTGTACTTTACACAAAATTGACAATTATGCTGATTTGTGATAAAATAAGCACTATTCAAAGGGATGGTTTTGATACTAGGAGGAAATGACATGGATAAAGAACGATTAAAATCTTTAAAAAGACTAATGCAAACATTACCAGAAACTGAAGCCCAAAGA
>CAMVAN010000042.1 GCA_947165475.1 uncultured Caryophanales bacterium
ATGAGCCTTTATAGGCGACCAGAGAAAAACCACTAGTTTACTAGTGGATTATTTTAAGAAAACGAAAACCTTGTTTATTTATTTTATGTATGATACACTACTATTATGATAGAGGGTGGGAAAAATGAGAAAAATCATGGTGTTGGATTGTACTCTAAGAGATGGAGGATATGTAAATGATAACAAATTTGGTAATAAAAATATAAAAAAAATTATCCAATATTTAAACTCTGCAAAAATTGATATAATTGAGTGTGGATATTTAAAAGATAAAATAGAATATGATAAGGATAAAACGGAATTTTTAAATGCTAAACAAGCAGATACTTTTTTATCGCCTGATAATAGTAACTATACACTAATGTTATTAGGCGAAAAATATGAAATAGATAATTTACCAGAACAAAAAGAAAGTAAGGTAGATACAATAAGAATGTCTTTTCACAAAAATAGTCTAGAAAAAATAATTAATTATTCTTATCATATTATTAATAAAGGATACAAATTATTTCTACAGCCGACAGCAATTATGTCTTATACTGATAATGAAATAATTAAAATGATTCAGGAATTTAATAAATTAGACATTGAAAGTGTTGCAATAGTTGATACATTTGGTCAAATGACTCCAGCAGATACGATAAATAAAACGAAATTGTTTGATACATATTTAAAGAAAAATATAAAGTTAGGAATACATTTGCACAACAATCTGCAAACAGCCTTTGCTAACGCAATTGTTTTTTTAGACACTATTTCGGAAGATAGAGATGTAGTTGTTGATACATCTATTTTAGGAATTGGAAGAGGAGCAGGCAATCTTCCTACAGAATTATTAGTTAATTACTTAAATACAAAATATCAAAAAAATTATGATTTAATTCCTATATTGGAGGCATCTGATAATATCATTTCAAAAATCAAAGAAGAAAATGAATGGGGATATTCACTTCCATATTACTTATCAGCTATTAATGGAATACATCCATCTTATGTAATTAATTTCTTAGAAAGAAAGACGCTAAATTCAACTGATATAAATAATTTAATAGAAATGATATCAGAAGATAAAAAAACGGAATTTGATAAAGAATATTCAGAAGAACTCTACAGAATTTATAATAATAGAACAATTGATGATTCAGAAGCAAGAAATAAATTAAAGAAATTAGTATCAAATAAAAAAGTGCTTCTCATTGGCCCAGGAAAGAGTTCACTTGATTATAATAGTCAAATAGAAGAAGCATTATCTCAAGATAATATATTTTCAATAGCAATAAATGGAAATGATTTATATTATACTAATGCAACATTTTATAGTAATAAGAAAAGATATAATGATATGACAAAAAGAGATAACCTTATACTAATCACATCAAATATTAAAGCAAACCAAGAATCAGATGAATTGATTTTTGATTACAACAACTCTTTATCTAGAGAGTATGGTATTTCTGATAATGCATTATTAATAATGTTAAATATTTTAAAAGATATGGATGCAAATGAAATATTATTAATTGGATTTGATGGTTTTTCAACAAATATGCGTGAAAATTTTTATTCGGATGATAAGACCAATGTATTAACAAAGGAATTTATAAATCAAATAAATGAAATGATGACAAATAATATAAAAGAATATAGTAAAAAAATAAAAATAAAGAGTTTAACACCAACTAAATATATAGGAGGATTGCAATGAAAATAGTAGCCTTTGTTCCAATGAAATTAAACAGCCAAAGAGTAAAAAATAAAAATATAAAGGAATTTGATAATGGAAAGCCGCTTTGCACATATATTTTAAACACATTAAAAAGTGTTAGTAATATTGATGAAATATATGTTTATTGCAGTGATGAAAAAGTAAAAAAATATCTTCCAGAAGGAATTAAATTTTTAAAAAGATCAGAAAAGTTAGATGGTCAAACTGTAAAAATCAATGAAGTCCTTAAATCCTTTGCTAATGATGTAGAAGCAGATTATTATGTATTAACTCATACAACAGCACCTTTTATTTCAAAAGAAACAATAGAAAAAGGTGTTGAGATAATCAAAGAAAAAAAACATGATTCTGTATTTACTGTATCAAGAATTCAAGAGTTCATGTGGAAAGATAATAAACCATTTAATTATGATTTAAATGCTATTCCAAGAACCCAGGATCTGAATCCATTATTTGCAGAAACATGTGGATTATACATATATAGTAGAGATTTGATATTACAAAAAAATAGAAGAATTGGAAATAACCCATATTTGTTGGAAGTATCAAAAATTGAAGCATTAGATATAGACACTGAAGAAGATTTTTTTATAAGTAATGCAGTATGCTCTAAAATAGAGGAAAAAAATGATTAAAATACTATTTTTAGATGTAGATGGAACATTAACCGATGGCCAAATATATATGGGAAACAATGGAGAATGTTTTAAGTCATTTCATGCTCATGATGCAGTTGGACTAAGAAAATTGCCACAAAATGGAATAGAGACAATTATAATTACTGGTAGAGAATCAGAAATAGTTAATAATAGAGCGAAAGAAATGGATATAACCGAAGTATATCAGAACATTCAAAATAAAGAAGAAAAAGTAAGAGAATTATTAAAAAAGAAAAAAATAAAAAAACAAGAAGCTGCATATATTGGAGATGACGAAAATGATATTGAGGCAATGAAATTATGTCAATACAAAGCATGTCCAAAGAATGCAACAAAAAGGATAAAAGAAATTTCAAATTATATTTGTGAATTTGATGGTGGCTTGGGTGCAGTAAGAGAATTCTGCGAATACATATTATCTAGTGTGAAAAATCAATAAAGAGGTGTATTTTATGGATTTTTATTATGCAATGACAAATTACCATGTTTTATGTTGCCTATTACATAAAATGACAATAAACAAAAATAAATCTATTTTGTTTATTTCTTCATATTTAACAAGTAATCAACCAACAATTATAGAAAAAATAAAAAAAAGTAATATATTTGAAAAAATTTATATTTATGATGAAATAACATTTACAAGAAGTAATAAAAAAGCTAATAAAAATGAATTAGACAATGAAATAAAAAGAATCTGTTCTAAAGTAGATAAAAAAATAGGAAACAAAATCAAAAATGCAAAAAACATTTATTTATGTTCAGATTTTTATTCTATTGGAGTGTATCTTATTAAAAATAAAATAAAATATAATTATTTTGAAGATGGATGTGGTACATTATCTAGACCAATTATGCCATACAGAATTATAGAAAAAGATAATATTATTAGAGCACAAATTGTGAAAAAATTAAAATCATTTGGAGAAAATATCTACACAGTTAGCAGATACGGAAATTTAGATAATCAAGAAAAAGATTATTTTAATAAGAAAGACATTAATTTCAATGTTGAAAAAATATTGAAATCACTAGATGAGAAAGAAATTGTTCAATTATTAGATATATATGATATGAAAAAAATAAAGATAGAGGAACCAAAAGCTGTTCTATTTTTGACAATGCATTATAACGAAATAATGAATGAAACATGTCAAAAAGAAATATATGGATTATTATTAGATTACTTTACGAAAAAGGATGAAGAAATAATAATAAAACCTCATCCTGCTGATTCCATAATGAAATATAAAACAATTTATAAAAACGTAAAAGAAGTAAATAGATACATGCCATCTGAATTATTTCCATATTGTGTAAATAAAGTATTTGATAAAGGAATTACATGTTGGTCTACTGCTATCTATAGTTTAAAAAATATAATTAAAAAAATCATTTCTTTTGATATAAAAATAGATGATACTTATAAAGATTTTGATAAATATTACTCAATTATAATGTTTTTAAATCAACTAAAAAATAAGGAAAAAATAAATTTGAAATTGATAGATATAAATGAAATTCAGTTTATTCAATTATTAGAAGAACACTTTAGTAACTATAAAGACTATTTTGTAATAAATAATGAAAACTCAAAATATGAGAACATCTATATTCAAAAAGAATCCCCAACAGACCCTATATCAAATAAATATATATGTCTAAAAACTGGAATAAATTCAGATAAAATTATACATATAAGGAAAATATTTCAAGAAGAGATTCAAAATGAATTTATTGGACTATGTAATTTTAACAATAATCATTTTGAAGTAAATTTTGAACATAGATATTCTAATTATTTAATGAATATTTTAGTATTAAATAAACAACAATATATAGAATTATTACAAAATATAGTAGAAAAAGATAATATAATTTTAGTTAACAAATTAAAAAATAAAATAGAAAATCAAGAAAAAGAATTAATAACAGTAAGAGAAGAAAATAAAAATAACATAGATTTTTATGAAAAACGTCTTATAGAAAAAGACCATTATATAAATAATATAGATGAAGTGATTAAAGCAAAAAATAAAGAAATAGAAAGAATTAAAAACTCAACTTCTTGGAAAATAACAAGACCACTGAGAAAACTAATTGATGTGCTTCGCAAAATAAAACATTAATAAATCTATATCGATTTATTTTGACTAACTATGGTAATTATTTAATAATATATGATATAATTGTTAAGAAAACTTATAGAGGTGAATCAAATGAAGATTAATAAAATATTACAAAATTTCAAACATTATTGGTATCTTATGACCCAGCTCATTACAAGAGATTTTAAAAGAAAATATAAAAGAAGTGTACTAGGAGTAGTATGGAGCTTACTATATCCAATATTAATGATGATAGTTATGGCAATTGTATTTTCACATATGTTTCGATTTAGTGTCGAAGGAACGAATTATTTAGTATATTTGATGACTGGAATCATAATGTGGTCATACTTTAGTGAGGCAAGTAATGCTGCTATGACTTCAGTAGTTGACAACTTTACCTTAATAAATAAAATATATATTCCAAAGTATATTTTTCCAATTTCAAAAACAATATTTGTAGGAATTAATTTTGTATTAACTTTAATTCCATGGATAGGACTAATAATTTGTACAAAATTTGGTTTGGGTACATATCCAGCAAGTATTAATATTTATTATTTTTTATTACCATATATATTTTTATGCTTATTTATATTTACAGTTGGAGTAGGTTTATTTTTATCCTGTGTATCAGTTTTTTTAAGAGATGTATTTTATATATATGGAATTATATTAACAATTTGGAATTATTTTACACCAGTATTTTATAGTATAGAAATATTACCACCAGCTCTTAAAAAAATATTTGTATTAAACCCACTATATCAGTATTTAACAGCAGCTAGAAATATAGTATTATATGGTAAGTGTCCCTCTATAACAACACTTATCATACTGGGGTTAATATCAATAGCAACTTTAGGATTAGGTGGAATAGTTTTCAAAAAAAATCAGGATAAATTTATATATTACATATAGGAGACAACGATTATGATCAATATAAAAAATGTTTCAATGAAATTTAACTTAGGAATAGAAAAAGGCTTTTCAATAAAACAAGGATTTGTAAATTTTTTTGATCCAAAAATCAGAAAGAAAAATAAAAAAGACAAAAAAAATAATTATTTTTGGGCTTTAAAAGATATTTCATTCCATATTGATAAAGGAGAAGTAGTAGGGCTAATTGGAAGTAATGGAGCAGGCAAATCGACTCTTTTAAAAATAGTTAGTGGTGTAATGAAACCAACTCGTGGAACAGTAGAAGTAAATGGAGTAATATCTCCTATGATAGAGTTAGGAGCAGGATTTGATGAAGAACTTACAGCCAGAGAAAACATTTTTTTAAATGGTGCGATAATGGGATATCAAAGAAATTTTTTAGAAGAAAAGTTTCAAGAAATTGTAGATTTTTCAGAATTAAAAGACTTTTTAGATGTTCCAATAAAAAACTTTTCTTCAGGAATGATAGCCAAGTTAGCTTTTTCCATAGCGACTATTGTTAATCCAGAAATACTAATAGTAGATGAAATACTATCAGTTGGAGATATAAAATTTCAAGAGAAAAGTAAAACCAAAATGATGGAAATGATTAAAGGTGGAACTACAGTATTATATGTATCCCATTCAATAGATAGTATTAAAGAATTATGTTCAAGAGTAATTTGGATAGAGCATGGGAAATTAATAAAAATTGGACCTACTGAAGAAATATGTAATGAATATATTCAAGCACAATTAGGAACAAATATCAAAGACAACGAAACAAAAAAACAAAAAAATAAGAAGTAATTTAGATAAGCAGGTGATGATTATGAAAAAAATTTCTATAGTGGTTCCATGCTACGGAACAGAAAACTATGTAGAAAAATGCATAAATAGTATATTTCAGCAATCATATAAGAACTTGGAAATAATTGCAGTTAATGATTGTTCAAAAGGAAACATGCTAGATATATTAGAAGAATTAGCTAAAAAAGATGACCGCTTAAAAATAATCAATAATAAAGAAAACAAAGGACTTTTCCATACAAGAATTATAGGTTCGAAAGAAGCTACGGGAGACTATATCGCCTTTGTTGATAGTGATGATTATTTAGATAGAGATTTTTACAGGTTGTTATTAAATAAATTAGAAGAAAATAATAGTGATGTTTCAATAGGAAACTATGTTAGAAGAAACAAAAACAAAAAGTATATTTCAAGTTTATCCTTTAATACTAATAATCAAACATATGACGGAGAAACTTTTTATGATATGTACTTTGAACAAACTGGAAGAAATATTAGGTATCACTTGCTTTGGAACAAATTAATAAAAACTGAAGTATGGAAAAAAGTTTTATATGAAGTTGAAAAAATAAAAGATAGAATTGTCATGACAGAAGATTTTGCCTTTTCATCAATAATATTATATTATGCAAAAAAAGTATCATTTTGCGATAATGCGATTTACTATTATACTGTAAATGATAATCAATCAACAAGTACAAAAAATTTAACATTAACCAAAATTAACAATAATATCAGTGATATACAAAAAGTATTTCACTTCGTAAAAGAATTTTTAAAAGAAAAAAAACTATATAAAAAATATGAAAAAAATATAGAAATATGGGAATCATTCTATCTTTCTATGCATATTAACACATATAAAAATTTAAAAAAGAAAAATAAAAAAGTAGAAGATTTAATATTTGATTATAAAAATAATACAAATATGAATCATTTTTATGATATAAAGAAAAAAGATAAAAGTTGGAATAATTACTATTTATTAGAAACACCTTACAATGAAGGCTTTAATCAAATAAAAGAGAAAATAATGGATAATAATATAGAAATAATTAGTTTTGATATGTTTGATACTCTAGTAACAAGACCTTTTTTTGTTCCATCAGATATGTTTTACTTGTTAAACAGAAAATTCTTGGAAGTGTTTCATCCTATTAGCGCTGTTGATTTTTCTAGAATAAGACAAAAAAGCGAATCAGAGTTAAGAAGAATAAAAGATAAAGATCATATTGAAGAAGTAACTTTAGATGAAATTTATGAATACATCTCAAATAATTATAACTTAGACAATAAAAAACTCAGTATAATTAAAGAAAATGAAATAGAAATGGAATTAAACTTTTGTAAAAGAAGGAATTCTGGATATGAATTATACTCCCTAGCAAAAGATCTAGGGAAAAAAGTAATTCTTACATCAGATATTTATTTACCAAGAAATGTAATAGAAAAGATATTAAATAATAATGGTTATGAATTTGATAATATATATTTATCTTCAGAACTTCTTAAAACAAAAAATTATGGTACTTTATACGAATACATTATAGAAAAGGAAAAAACAAATTCTATACTACATATTGGAGATAATTATTATAGTGATATTGAAAAAGCCAAGCAAAATCAAATAGGAGCTGCTCAATTACCAAAAGCAACAGATGTAATGATGGGATATTCAACAAATGATGTTAGACAATGTGGAAATTTATACAAATATTTTACCCTATTTAACCAAGATCATATTCCATATGAAGAGAACTATGGAGTTAGATGCTCATTAGGAATAATTGCAAATAAATACTTTGATAATCCTTATAGAACATTTAATTCTTACTCTGATTTTAATGGGGACCCAGATTTTATTGGATATTATGCGTTAGGAATGCAAACTATTTCGATGTGTAAGTGGTTATTTGATGATGCTCTAAATAATAAAATTGATTCTATAGCATTTATGGCTAGAGACGGATATCTTCCATTTAAAGCATCAAAAATTTATTCAAAATATTTAAAAAAATATGAAAAAATAAAACTAACTTATACATATGTTTCAAGAAAATCACTAATGCCATTACTATTAAAAGATAAATGTGGAATATCATTGATTGATACCTATTTAAATATTGATATGGTTACACCAAGAGAATTAATGGAACAATTTGAAAAAGTAATCACAGTAACAAAAAAGAAAGAAGAAGAAATAGCCAAATTTTACGAGTTAGATAAAAGATTTGAAAATATCGATGATTTTAATGATTGTTTATCTATTATATATGATAAATGTTTTGATAAGGAAAAATTCGATAATTATTATCAGATTTGTAAAAAGTATTTTGACAAAGAGTTTTATAAAAATGCATCAACATTTGATATTGGATATAGTGGAAAGCCAGAAGCAATTTTATCATCAATTATTCAAAAACCAATAAGAACATACTTTATTCATGCAAATAATTCTTCTGCTTATAAAAACACCAGAGCGACAAAATCAGATCTTTGTACATTTTACGAATATAAGCCAACATTGACTGGAACAATTAGAGAATTATTTGTATCAAATATAGGACCAACATGTATTGGATATAAAGAAGTAAACAATGATGTTCAACCAATTTTAAAAGTAACGGATGAATATAATTTTTACAATAAAGATATGATAGAAAAAATACAAAATGGAGCTTTAACATTTGTAGAAGATTTTTGCGGTTATTTTAAAGATTATATAGATGAGATAGATCTAAATAAATATTATATGTCAATTCCATTAGAATATTATTATCACTATACAAATATGGAAGATAGATTACCTATTAAAAATTTAGTGTTTGAAGATAATGTAAATAATTATGTTGAGTTAAATAAATTTATATTTGATAGATATAAGAGTTATTCAAAAGAATACTCATTAGGAATAGTGCCTAGACTAGTAAGTGTAAATGATATAGATTTTACACTACCTAGAAGCAGAGCAAGAAGAATAATTCATTACGCTATTCATGACAGAGAACAATTTAAAAAGAAATGGAAAAAATGGCAAAAGAAAAAAGATAATCCAGAATTATTGCCAAAATCTAAAGCAAAAAGAATAATTTATTATTTGATTTTTGATCAAGAAAGAATAAAAAGGAAGTTATTTAAAAGTGAAAAATAGTAAGTGCATTTTATATAGTATTTTAATTATTATTTTATTATCATTTTTAAGCGTAAATGCCGTTGAAAAAACAGGATGGATTACCGAAAACGGAAAAACATATTATTATGATGAAAATGGAAAGCTAAAACAGTGGTGGCAAAAAGATGAAAATGGAATATTTTATCTTCAACAAGATGGAAGTGTAAAAGAAGGTTTACAAAATATAAATGGTATCATGTATTATATAGAAAACCACTACATCTATTCTGGAGAAAAAATAATAAATGGAGAGTTATACATCTTCAAAGAAAAAAACGGAGAGATGGAATACGGAAGTATAAGATTATCTAGTGGAGAATTAATCTATATAGAAAAAAATGGAAAACATTACAAAGATGGTTGGATAGAAAGTAACGGAGAAAAGTATTATCAAAAAGATAAAAAACTACTAGAAGGATTTCAAGAAATAGGAGAAAAAACATACTACTTTGAACCAAATACAGGAAAACTAAAACAGTGGTGGCAAAAAGATGAAAATGGAATATTTTATCTTCAACAAGATGGAAGTATAAAAGAAGGATTACAAAATATAAATGGTATCATGTATTATATAGAAAACCACTACATCTACTCTGGAGAAAAAATAATAAATGGAGAGTTATACATCTTCAAAGAAAAAAACGGAGAGATGGAATACGGAAGTATAAGATTATCTAGTGGAGAATTAATCTATATAGAAAAAAATGGAAAACATTACAAAGATGGTTGGATAGAAAGTAACGGAGAAAAGTATTATCAAAAAGATAAAAAACTACTAGAAGGATTTCAAGAAATAGGAGAAAAAACATACTACTTTGAACCAAATACAGGAAAACTAAAACAGTGGTGGCAAAAAGATGAAAATGGAATATTTTATCTTCAACAAGATGGAAGTATAAAAGAAGGATTACAAAATATAAATGGTATTATGTATTATATAGAAAACCACTACATCTATTCTGGAGAAAAAAAAATAGACAATGAAGTATTTATATTTAAGGAAAGAACCGGTGAATTAATAAGTGGTATTTTTAGAGATTCAAATAATAATATTCGTTATGTAACAAAAAATGGTCAACATAAAAAAGAATGGGTTTTATATAACGATGAATTATATTATATAAATAGTGAATCAATAGCTGTAATTGGAACAAGCAATATAGATGGTGAGGATTATTATTTTAATGAAAATGGAGTATTAGAAAAAAATCAAACATTACCAATTTATTATCAACAAACAGATTCAAGATGGGCAACTAAAAAATATGGCAAAAGAACATTTAAAGCAACCGGTTGTGCCCCAACAAGTATGGCAATGGCATTTTCTGCTATTAAAAAAACAGAGATACTACCTACAGATGTTGCTAATTATTTGTATTATAATACTATTGAATACAACAAATATACCATAGGCTCAAGTGGATTAGCCATTGTATATGCAACAGACTATTATAAGGTAAAAAGAACTCCGCTAAAAAATATTGAAGAGTTGAAAATTGCATTAGCACGAGGTAAAATAGTATTTGCAGCAATGGGAAACGGAAAATTTGGAACAGTAAATTGGAACCATGCAATAATTTTAAATAATTATAAAAGCGGGACTACATTTGCCCTTGATCCTTTAAAAAGTAGCAACAACGGATGGTGTTCAATAAATCAAATCTATAAAGAGCAAAGTAAAGATCCAGATGATTCAAGAGGAGGAAGTAACTTCTATATGCTTGGATAAGAATAACTTGATAAATATATTATGGGAAAGAAGGTAATTATTTATGATAAAAGAACAAAAAAAAATTAATATTATATTTATATATATATTGACTTTACTAAGTAGTATATTTATCAATGGTATTGCTCTTGAAAAGACAGGCTGGATTACTGAAAACGGAAAAACATACTATTATGATGAAAATGGTGATTTAAAACAATGGTGGCAAAAAGATGAAAATGGAATATTTTATCTTCAACAAGATGGAAGTGTAAAAGAAGGTTTACAAAATATAAATGGTATCATGTATTATATAGAAAACCACTACATCTATTCTGGAGAAAAAATAATAAATGGAGAGTTATACATCTTCAAAGAAAAAAACGGAGAGATGGAATACGGAAGTATAAGATTATCTAGTGGAGAATTAATCTATATAGAAAAAAATGGAAAACATTACAAAGATGGTTGGATAGAAAGTAACGGAGAAAAGTATTATCAAAAAGATAAGAAACTATTAGAAGGATTCCAAAAAATAGGAGAAAAAACATACTACTTTGAGCCAAATACTGGAAAACTAAAACAATGGTGGCAAAAAGATGAAAATGGAATATTTTATCTTCAACAAGATGGAAGTGTAAAAGAAGGTTTACAAAATATAAATGGTATCATGTATTATATAGAAAACCACTACATCTATTCTGGAGAAAAAATAATAAATGGAGAGTTATACATCTTCAAAGAAAAAAACGGAGAGATGGAATACGGAAGTATAAGATTATCTAGTGGAGAATTAATCTATATAGAAAAAAGAGGAATTCATTACAAAGATGGATGGATAGAAAGTAATGGAGAAAAGTATTATCAAAAAGATAAGAAACTACTAGAAGGATTTCAAAAAATAGGAGAAAAAACATACTATTTTGAACCAAATACAGGAAAACTAAAACAATGGTGGCAAAAAGATGAAAATGGAATATTTTATCTTCAACAAGATGGAAGT
>CAMVAN010000043.1 GCA_947165475.1 uncultured Caryophanales bacterium
ATTTCTTCAGATAATCATATATCTTGGTTTAATAAGTTTTTTGAAGGAATATCTTACTTATTTTTTGGCTTTTGTACAACAATTATTAATTTTTTAATTTTTTATCTTTTAAGAGTTATTGGATGTTCTATTCTAATCAGCAATACTATTGCGTGGATTTTATCAGTATTATTTGCTTTTTTTACTAATAAATTATTTGTGTTTAGAAGTACTTATAAATCTAAGAAAGATACTTTTAGGGAAGTTAGTTTATTTTTTATTTGTAGAATAGTATCTTATTTTTTTGATATTGGTTTTTTATATTTATTTGTTTATTATTTTCATATATCTGATATGATTTCTAAAATTATTTCTAATATTATTGTTATTATTGTGAATTATTTATTTAGTAAACTATTTATTTTTAAAGGAGAGAAAATATTATATGAAGAATAGATTTGGCTTTACGTTGGTTGAATTATTAGCTGTTGTTGTTATACTTGGAATTTTAAGTGTTTATGCAATTTCTCATTTAGTAGGAATGCTTTCTACTAGTAGAAATAAAATGTATATTTCAGATGCAAGAAAATTTGTTTCGGAAATTGAACTTGTTCTTCGTGCAAAAAGCTCTGATATTGAAAAGCCAGATGATGGAGAGGTATTAGTATTTGGATTAGGATTTTTAGATTCTACTGAATTTGAAAGTACTCCAAATGGGGGAGAATATGATATAAATAGAAGTTATGTTATTGTAAAAAATAATTCTTCTCAATTACAGTATTCTGTTTGTCTAGTTGAACATACTAAGAGTGGCGATTATGTTGGACTTGATTTAACATTAGATGAGGCTTTAGAACAAAAAAATAGTTATAGTGAAGTTACTACACTAAAAACTGCTGATTTGATAGATGTTTCTTCTATTACGGCAGATAAGGTTAATAATAAATTAGGTGCGGGTTATTTACAAAATGATACAAAAATATTACAAGTTTATTTAACCTCTTTAGATTAATATAGTAAAGAAATAGTAAAGTTTGAGAAAACTTTTTTTCTTTTCTATACTTTTTTTCTGTTCTTTGTTAAAATTTTTATAGGATAGGTGATTAAGTATGAGTCTTAAAATAAGAAAAGTTGCATATAGTATGATGACTATTAGTTTTATTTTTATTATGGCTGGTGCTGTATATACATTTATTCTTGGTTTAAGACAAGATCAAAATGAAGTTAGTTATCGTTTTTCTGAAGTACAAACTGTTTTTGAGTCTTTTAGTACAAATACATCTTTATTTGAAAATTATCGTGAAAAGTTATTTAATGGGATTTTATCAAATACTTATTATGATGCTTTTTATAGACAAGATTCTGTTATTAAAAACAATTTGTTAAATTATGAAAAAATTGTAAATGATATTGAAAAAAATGTGGGTGAATTGAAATCTTTATGTAATGATGTTTATTATTATGATGCTTCTATTAATACACAGTGTAGTAATTATAAAAATATTTATGAACAAGTTGTTAATTATTTTGTTGGTGATATTAAACTGTATAATGATAATGTATTAAAATATAATGATTATCAAAAATCTATTCAATCAACTTTATTTATTAATAATTATGTTACTAATAAAAATTATATTGATTATAATGGAGATAAGAAATATGAGGGGAAAGAAAACTAATAATAGCTCTTTATTTTGTAAGTTTATTAGATTTTGGTGTTTCATATACATTATCTTTTTTTGTTCTTTTATTTTTTTATTTTATGGGCCATTTACTAAATTTCAAGAGTTTTGGATTACGAGTGCAATGACAACTAAGTCTCATAGATTTCTTGCTACTTGGTTATATTCTGATAATCATATCAAAAAAGTATTGGAGAATAATAAAATAGTTGAAGTAAATGAGATTAGTGATCCAAATCTTATTCATTTTCGTAAATATACAACTTCAATTTATCGTAATGAATATGAAAAACAATTATTGGAAAGAAATAATGATGATCTTTATAAGTTAATTCCTGTAAAAGGTCGTGGATATCAAGGATATTTAGTTGCTATATATGATGCATCCCGGATACATATTGCAACAACACAGTATTTGGGAGAAAAAGGGGAGTCTATTTTAGATGTTAGTAAAAGAGAAAATGCTTTAGTAGTAATCAATGCAGGAGGTTTTTACGATCCTAATTGGAATGGAAATGGTGCTCTTCCTCATGGGACTGTTATTTCAAATGGAAAGATTGTTAGCGATTATAAAGATGCCTTTATGAGTGGAGGTTTTATTGGATTTAATCAAGATAATAAATTAGTTTTGGGAAGCATGAGTAAAGAAAAAGCCTTAGAAATTGGATTAAGAGATGCTGTTGAATTTGGACCGTTCCTCATTGTAAATGGCAAAAGAAGTTTTGTAAAAGGAAATGGTGGTTGGGGTATTGCTCCGAGAACGGCTATTGGTCAAAGAAGAGATGGTATTGTTTTACTTTTGGTTATTAATGGTAGACTTCCTTCTAGTATTGGAGCAGATATGATTGATTTATGTGATATAATGGAACAATTTGGAGCCTATAATGCTGCTAATTTAGATGGTGGTAGTTCATCAGAACTAGTTATTCAAAATAAAATTACTAATATTCCTGTTGCAGGGGGAAGAGATGGGTTAAGAGATATGCCTACCTTTTGGGTTGTTAAGTAAAACTAAGTCTTGTACTTAGTCTTTTATTTTGGTATAATCGTTTAAGATGGAGTTATGTGATATGTCTAAGAAGAAAAGAAAAAATAATAAAGAAAAGAAATATTTGGGTAAAAATGAATTTATTTTTAACTTTTTTAGTTTAGTTATTCTAATAGGAATTGGTATTTATTTTGGATATAGAAGTTTATATTATTATAGTAAACAAAATCAAAAAATTGAGCAAGAAGCAGCTACTTTAAGTGGGATGATTATTCAAAATAATCCTCCTACTACGGGTAGTAATACAGGTCTTCATAAAGATTCTTCAGGTTATTTTTATAAGGGAAATGTACTTAATAATTATATTTTATTTCAAAATAGAATTTTTCGTATAATAAGAATTAATAATGATAATACTATTAAAGTAATTAGTGAAGATTTTGTTGCTAGTTTTCCTTTTGGGGAAAGTTCAGATTATCAAAAATCAAACGTTCATAATTGGTTAAATAAAACAGATAGTAATTATTCTGGTATTTATGCTAACACTTTTGTTGATTCAGATAAATATTTTGTAAAGACTATCTATCATGAGGATATTTTTAATGGTAATGAAGTAGAAGAAGATAAAGAAGAAAAAAAATCTATGTTTTCTATTTTAACTATTAAAGACTATATATTAGCTGGTGGAAAAAGTAGCTATCTAAATAATGGAAAAATGTATTTTTTACTAGGTAAAAATAAAACTAATGAAAATATGTATGTAGATGAAGATGGTAGTATACAAAAATGTGATTATTTAAGTGGATTTGGGATTAGACCGGTTTTTACTTTAAAAAGTGATATTTCTATATTATCTGGAGATGGAACAAAAGATAATCCTTTTGTAATAAATACAGGTAATACGAAAAATTATATTGATACTTATGTTTTACTTGGCGGAGAAAAATGGAGAGTATATGAAGATAAAAATAATGTTTTAAGACTTTATATTTATGGGTATTTATTATATAATGGTGTTGAATATGTTAGAAATTATAGTGATTCTAATAGTGTATTTGATTTAACTAATAAAAAAAATATAGCTTATTTTTTAAATACTAGTTATTTATCTAATTTGCCTTTTAAAGATTATTTATTAGATAATGATTTCTATATTGGTGAAATAAGTGATGATGTTGGTTATCAGTATCAAAATATTTATTCAAATAAAGTTACTTGCAAAGTTGGATTAATGAATATATTTGATTATAATTCTAATAATTATTTTAATGATTATTTTCATTTAAATACTACTTCTTTAGTAGGAGGTATGCAATATAATATATATTCAAATGGATTATTAGAAGAGGCTGATGTTCGTGAGGAAAAACATATTGTTCCTTCTGTATCTATATCTAAAAATAGTATAAAAGGTGGGGCAGGAACACTTGATAATCCTTATGTTTTGGAGTGATAGTAATGAAAAAAATTAAGAAGAAAGTTCGTTTAAAAAGATTAAATAAATTTACCATACTTGTAATTTTATTAGATTTAATTGTAATAGATGGATTAATTGTTATTCAAAATGATAAGTTTAAAGCATTTTGGATTCCTACTGCTATGACAACGATGTCACATCAGTATTTAGCTTATACTTTGTATAATGAGGATACTGTTAATAAAGTTATGAGTGAAAATTTTATTGAACAAAATGATGAAGAAATGAATTTAGATGAGATTACGATTGGTAGTGTAAAGGAAAATACACATTATTCTAATAAGTATGAAAAAGAGTTATTTACCAAAGATTCTGGAAATGAAGTTTATAAAACTATTAGAATAATTGAACAAAAATATAAGGCTTGGTTAATTGCTGTGTATGATCCGAGTGATGTTGAACTTGCTGTTTCATCTAAATTAGGTAAAGCAGGTCAATCTGTTAATACTTTAGTTAAGAATAATAATGCTTTAGTAGGTATTAACGGTGGGGGATTTGAAGATTTAGATGGATGGGGGAATGGTTCTATTCCTTATGGTGCTATTATAAAAGATGGACAACTTATATGGGAACATGCAGGTGGTTCAGGAGGTTTAATTGGATTTACTAAAGATCATAAGATGTATTTAACAACAAAATCTCCACAAGAAGCAATTTTAGATGGTATGAGTGATGCAGTTGATTTTGGACCATTTTTAATTGTAAATGGTAAAACTAGTAAAATACATGGTGATGGTGGTTGGGGAACGGCTCCAAGAAGTGTTATTGCACAAAGAAAAGATGGTGTTGTTTTAATGTTATGTATAGAAGGTAGATTACCAGGTTATAGTATTGGGGCTACTATGAATGATGTGATTGATATATTATTACGTTATAAAGCTTATAATGCGGCTAATTTAGATGGTGGAGCTTCAAGTACACTTAGTGTTGAGGGTAAGCTTTGGAATAAACCAAGTGCAGGAGCAGAATATGGTGGAAGAACCGTATCTAATGCTTGGGTTGTTACAAATAAACAGAATAAACCTGCTACTGCTCCAATTAAGAATAATTATAAATAAGGAAATATAGTTAATATTTCCTTTTTTCTTGTTTGTAAATGTATTATAAATGATTTATTATATTTGGTATCTTAGTTGTTTTTTTGATTTTTTAATGATAAAATTATCTTAATGATTGAGATAAGTGAGGTATGTCTATGAAAAAAAATAAATCATCTTTTCCTTGGTGGGTTTTTATTGTTATAATTGTTGTGTTTTTTTTAATAAATCATCCTTCTCCTTCACATGATAATTCTTATCAATACTCTGATAAAGTTTTTTCTTTGATATCTAGTGTTGAAAATGAGTGGTATGATAAAGAACTAAAAGATTTTGCTAAGAAAAATGGTTTTGAACTTACTATTGAATATGATGATACTTTGAAAATTACTAGAAGATTAAATAGTGGAGAACAGTTTGATGCAGTTTGGCTTTCTAATTCGATATGGATGTATACTTTAGATAGTTCAAAAGTAAGAGTTAGTAATACGAAATCTACTAGTATTAATCCAGTTGTTTTTGGAGTGAAAAAGAGTAAGGCTGAAGAGTTAGGTTTTATTGATAAAGAAATTTTTACTCAAGATATTGTAGATGCAGTATCTTCTGGAAAACTTAAGTTTAATATGTCTAATCCAATAACTACAGATAGTGGGGCTAGTGCTTATTTAGGTATTCTTACAACATTAGCAGGAAGTCCAGAAGTGTTAACTAGTGGTATGTTAGATAATCAAGAATTAAAAGATAAGTTAAAGACATTTTTTTCTGGTATTGAACGATCATCTGGAGATGATCAATATTTAGAAGATATGTTTATTAATGGGGATTTTGAAGCAGTATTTACTTATGAGTCTTCTATTATTTCTATTAATCAATCTTTAAGTCATAAAAATTTAGAACCTTTATATGCTTTGTATCCTAAAGATGGAGTTTCTATATCTGATAGTCCAATTGGTTATATTGACCAGAAAAATGAAAAGAAAAAAGAGGAATATGAAAAACTTGTTGAATATTTGTTAAGCAAAGATGGACAAAATCTTTTATCTGACAGTGGTAGAAGAACTTGGTATGGTGGAATTAATAATAAAGCAGATTCTAAGGTTTTTAATCCTAAATGGGGAATTAATACTACAACTTATATATCTCCAATAAAGTTTCCATCTACTACTGTTATACAAAAAGCACTTACTCTTTATCAAACTGCCTTAAGAAAACCCGTACATGTTGTTTTTTGCTTAGATTATTCAGGAAGTATGGCATCTGGATCTCGATATAATGATTTAATTGATTCTATGGATTATATATTATCAGATCGTGCAATGAATGATTTATTACAATTTACTGATGATGATTTAGTTGATGTTATTCCGTTTTCTTATTCTGCTAATGAGGTTTGGAATTCTACTAATAATTTAGAAAGAGAAAATATTTTGTCTAAAATAAAAAGGAGAAATCCAGGTGGGGGAACGGCTCTTTATCCATCTGTTGTTGAAGCGTTGAAATTATTAAATAAAGAAGATTCTTCTAAATACCATACTTCTGTTATTGTTATGACTGATGGTGAAGGAAATATTGGGTCTTTTGAAGAGTTGAAAAAATACTATAAAAAATCTAAAAAGGTACCTGTTTATTCTATACAATTTGGGGATGCTAGTATTGAACAATTAAATCGGATTTCTGATTTGACAAATGGAAAAGTATTTGATGGAACAACTAATTTAATTGATGCTTTTATGGAAGTTAGAGGTTATAATTAGTATGAAAAATAAAGAAATAATATCAGCTGCTATTGGAGGAATGTTTTTTGCAGTTCCTTATTTGGCACTTTCCCTTCCAGTTTTGCCTTCCGTTTTAATTGGGGCTTGTGCTTTTGGTGCAGGGGAGCTCGTTTTTGGAGATAAAAAGTTAACTTTGAAAGATACAAATCGTAGTTTATATGATATATTAGAGTTAGCAAAACGACAAAATAAGCATATTTTAGATATGATTCCCTTAATAGAAGATGAAAGTATTCAAAAAGAGTTAAATGAAATTCATGAATCTGTTTCTAAGATAATTAACACTATATCAAAAAATCCTGAAAAAAGTCGTCAGGCAAATAATTTTTTTGATTATTATTTACCTATAACTATTAAATTAGTTGATCGATATGATGAAATAGAAAATCAAAAACTAACTTCAAAAGATAGTAAAACTTTTTTTCAATCAACTAACAAGATGATTCGTGAAATAAATAAAGCATATAAAAGTATTTTATCTAGTCTTTATCAAAGTGAACTGGTTGATATGGATGCAGAAATGAAAGTATTTGATTCTTTATTAAAAGCAGATGGTTATCGTGATGCTGATTTATTGAATAATAAGGAGGAAGAAAAAGATGAATAAGAAACAAATTATTGGTATAATTATATTTGTAGTACTTGTTTTATCTATTATTGGTATTAAAGCTTTTACTAGCAAAAATGGTGGAGAGTCTCTAACTGGTCTTACTACTATTTATGTTGCTACTGGTGGAGGAAAAGAAGATTTTTTAGCAGATAAAGATGTTCTTAAGATTTTAAGAAAAAAATATAAATTAAATGTTGTTTTTGATAATTGGAGTAATGGTAAAACTGTACAGATTCCTCTTATTCGTGAGTCTGTAGGGTTAGGAAATGATACTATTTCTTCAAAAATTTCAGGAGGAGATAATTCTTATACTATTCATTCTGATGGGGTTTCAACATATGATGCTTTATTTACTTCTGATCAAAGGTTTTATGATTATTATAAACTATGGCCTGATAAAGAAAAAAATGAAGCTGAGCGTTATAATGTAAAAGGCGGAAGTTTAACTCTTAATACTCCTATTGTTATATATAGTTGGGGAAAAATTGTTGATGCATTAAAAAATGAAGGAATTGTTACTGAAACAGATGGTGTTTATTATATTAGTGATATGAATAAATTAATGAATTATATATTAGAAGGTAAGAAGTGGTCTGATATTGGGCTTAATGAATTATATGGGAAAATTAATATAGCATCTACTGATCCGGTTACTTCTTCTCCAGGTGCTACTTATTATGGACTTCTATTATCAACTCTAAGTGAGGGATTAGTTACTGATGAAAATATTAATGAAAATTTACCTAAGTTAAAACAATTTTATATTAAAAGTGGATATATGAATAATACTCCTGCTGATTTATTTGAAAGATATTTAAAAACTGGTATGGGTGGGCAACCAATGATAGTAGATTATGAGAAAAGTATTATTGATTTTGCGAATTCTAATAAGGAAGGTTTTTCACAAGTAAAAGATGATATTAGAGTTTTGTATCCATCTCCTACTATTTGGAATTCTCATTGCTATGCCTATTTTACTGATAAAGGGAAAAAATTATATGATGCATTTGATGATAAGGAAATTCAACAAATTGCTTGGGAAAAGTATGGATTCCGTACTGGTATAACTGGTGGTTCTTATGATGTATCCTCTATTGGAATAGGAGTACCTCAAACTATAACTAGTACTGTTTCTAGTTTAAAAATGGATACTTATAATCAATTAATAGATTATTTAGGAAAAGGAGAGTAGTAAAATGAATGGAATTGAATTAAAGCTAGAACCTAGTGATAATGTAAAAGTTGATAATTTGGTTCAAGAAGGAGAAAAGGTAACGGATGAGAAGATTGAAGAGTCTCTAAATTATGATTTACTTAGTGATGAAGAAAAGAAGGCAATTGATGAGTTTGTTGAAAAGATAGATGTTTTTGACTCTACTCAGGTTTTACAATTTGGTGCTTCTTCTCAAGCCAAGATTTCAGAGTTTTCAGATTCTGTATTAGAAGATGTTCGTACTAAGAATACAGGAGCTGTTGGTGATTTGCTTGCTAATTTAGTTGCTGAGATTAAATCTTTTGATGGTGATGTAGGAAAAGAGCCTAAAGGTTTAGGAAAACTGTTTACAAATGCTAAAAAAGAAATTGATAAAATTTTAGCAAAATATACTATAATAGAAAAAAATATAGATGTAATAGAAAAAGACTTAGAAAAAGATAAGATATTAATGCTAAAAGATATTGCTTTATTTGATACTATGTATGAGAAGAATCTTACATATTTTAAAGAAATATCTTTATATATTATTGCTGGGGAAAAGAAACTTGAAGAATTAAGAGAAAAAGTGCTTCCAGAACTTAAGAAAAAAGCTGAAGAGAGCGGAGAACAAATTGATGTTCAAAAGGTTAATGATATGGAAAATACTATTAATCGTTTTGAAAAGAAAATATATGATTTAAAAACTACACGTATAATTTCTATTCAAATGGCTCCACAGATTCGTCTTCTTCAAAATAATGAAGCAGAACTTGTTGAAAAAATACAAAGTTCTATTACTAATACTATTCCTTTATGGAAAAATCAGATGGTTCTTGCTTTAGGTATTTCTAATGCAAAAAGTGCTTTGAAAAATCAACAGGCTGTATCTAATTTGACTAATGAAATGTTAAAGAAAAATAGTGAAACATTAAAACAAGGATCTATTGATATTGCTAAAGAATCAGAAAGAGCTATTATTGATATCGAGACATTAAAGAAAACAAATGCTGATATTATTGAAACATTAGATAGTGTTATTGAGATACATAAAAATGGTCGTATTCAAAGACAGCAGGCTGAAGAAGAGTTAAAAGAAATCGAAAAAGAATTAAAAAAGAAAATGTTAGAAATAAATGTTGAAAAATAAGAGGCCGTTTTTACGACTTCTTTTTGGAGGTTTTCATGAATAAAGATTATTTAAGTGATGTATATAGAGATTTTTTTAATTCTCCCACTATAGAGAAAGATTTTACTGAGGATGTAGAAAAATCATCTACTATTGAATTTAATTTAAATAAAATTGATGATTTGATGTTAGATGATGATTCTTTAGAGTTATTAAAAAAAGTAATCTATTATATGAAAGATTATAATAAAGATAAAGAATATATTGATTTTCATTTCGTTATAGAAGGAGATAATAAAGAAATTATTTCTTCTTTTGAAAACATAATAGAAGAGGTCATTAAAGATACTCATTATGTTTCAAATGGAAAGAGTACCTTATCATTTTATGAAGTGGATACTACTGATAAGATAAAAGATGTTTTTAAAAATCCATTTATTGTTATTAGAGATATTAATGGATTATCTTTAAAAGATGAAAATTATAAAAAAACTTTTTTTCATTATTTAGAAGAAAATTTACATCATAAGATAATATTATTAGAAGGAATCACTTCTGATATTAAGTATTTTTTTGAATTTGATAATAGTTTAAGAGAAAGAGCTTTTCCTTTTACTTTTTCTTGTAAAAAATTAGATGTAAATGATGTTTATTTAGATATTTTAAATAGAGTGAAATGTAGTAGAGAAGATTCTTTTTCAATAGAAATACTTGATTATATTACAAAAACATATGAAAAATCTAGAATGGATTATCCTAGTTATCGAGATGCTTTATGTAGAGAGATAGAATTTCATCATAGAGTTCCTTTATTAAAAAGTGAGAAAAGTCTTGATGAAATATTTAAGGAATTAAATGAGTTAGTTGGATTAGATAAAATTAAAAAAACGTTACATGAGTTAGTAGATTATATGACATTGTCTTCTAAAACTGATTCTTTAAATTTAAAAAATATTAATTTACATATGGTATTTTTAGGAAATCCAGGAACTGGTAAAACTACTGTTGCTAGAATAGTTGCAGATATTTTATATCAATTAAAATATATAAGAGAAAATAAGCTTATAGAAGTTACTTCTAAAGATTTAGTTGCTGAATACGTAGGACAAACTGCTCCAAAAACAATGGGAGTTATTGAAAGAAGTTTAGGCGGAGTACTATTTATAGATGAAGCTTATTCTTTAGCTAGTAAAGGAAATCAAAATTCGTATAATGCGGAAGCAATAGCAACTTTAATTAAAGCAATGGAAGATTATCGTGATGATTTAGTTGTAATATTTGCTGGATATACAAAAGAAATGCAAGATTTTTTAGATTCTAATTCAGGTATAGTATCTCGCATTGGTTATACTTTAGAATTTGATGATTATACTGAAGATGAATTAGTTGAAATCTTTAAAGGTATGGCTACTAAGGCAGGATTTATTGTAGAAGAAGATTCTTATTTACGTTTGAGAGAAATCATACGTGAAAATAAAGATACTAAGAATTTTGGTAATGCAAGATTTATTCGAAATGTATTTGAAAAAACTATTATTAAACATGCTGCTAATACAAGAGATAAAAAACGTAAAAGAGTTTTAATTACTATTAAGAAAGAAGATATTTCTTATGAATAATAAGAAATATCTTTTAGGTTATGTTACAATAGTTATTAAAGATTGGGTGACTAACTATTAGAAGTCAATAGAAAATTTGAAAATTTTAATAGTTTGTTA
>CAMVAN010000044.1 GCA_947165475.1 uncultured Caryophanales bacterium
CACTGCCCTTTCACGGCAGCATTCACGGATTCGAATTCCGTACTCGTCACCAAATTGAAGAGCAAGCACCATAGAAAGGTGTTTTTATTTTAAAAAAAAGGTGGAGTAAGTATGAATTTTTCTTTAAGTGAAATAGAAAGATTAGAAAATGATTTGAGTCAAAAACATAAGGTATTTAGAGAAAGCATAGATAGTCTTCGAGAAGAAATTGATAGTATGAGCCTTTACTGGAAAAGTGACGATACAAATACGTATGACAATTATAAGACTTCATTTGATAAAAAGTACCAGGTATTAATGGATAATATAATAATGATAGATAAATTACTTGCTAAAATTAATGAGAAAAAAATATTACTGCAGGATTCTACAAGAGAAATAAACAGTTATTTTGATTGAGAGGAAGAATATGAAAGATTCAATTAATATAGAAAAAATTAAAGAAAAAACAAATAGTATAGATCATCTTCAAGAACAGGCTATTTCTAGTCTAAATGATATGAATAATATAATAAATGATTTAGTAAATAGTGGAAAAGGTATATGGGATGGTGAAGATGCACTTGAATTCAAAGAAGAATGGAACAGTAAAATGGAAACATTACCTTCTTCAGTTCAAAGTATTTTTCAGGAACAAAAAGAAATATTAAACAAAGTGATTTCTAGAATGGAAAAATCAAACCTTGAATAAAAAACAAAAAAAGAACAAATGAAATATGTTGACAAAAATACTATTTTTATGCAATAATATTTTTGCAAACAAGAAAAAGGTAAGAAATGTGTAAGCTGGAGTAGTACTCAAGAGGCTGAAGAGGCGCCCCTGCTAAGGGTGTAGGTCGGGCAACTGGCGCGAGAGTTCAAATCTCTCCTACTCCGCCATTATAAAAATAACCTTGAAATATCAAGGTTTTTATTTTTTTATAAAATAAACTTGAATTAGAAATAAAAATGTGTTATAATAAGCAACGTTTAGGTGATGGTATATGAAAAAATAGAAGTATTTACGTATAAAAAAGAATTAATTATAATTAAACAACTAAACAAAAATAAGTAAAAACGCTTGCATTATTTACAAAACTATGATATAATAAGCGACAGTTAGGGGGAAAAGAAAATGAAAAATATTATGAAAAAAATTATGGTTCTCTTAATTGCAGTAGTGGGAATCATACCAGTGATGAATGTATTTGCTCAAAGTGATATGAAAGTAAATGAAAAAATACACTTTACAGCTGGAGGTAGAAGAAATACTGTATTTAAAACAAATAAAGGTTATGCTTATTGTGTAACCCCAAAAAGAGATGGACCAAATAAAGGAACGGTATTAAAATATAAAGGTAAGATTACGAATGGTTATGTTATTTATTTACTTGAGAATGCTAACACTAGTACATATAATAATTATTATGCAACTCAAATAGCAGTATGGCACTATTATAATAGTAAAGAAGTTACATCTATGTCAAAATCTCATGAAATATGGAAAAAATCAAGAACACTAATCTCAAATGCAAGTAGTAAGAAAAACTATACTGGTATTCAACCAACTATATCTATATCTGGAAATAGTGGTTTAACACTTACAAGTGATTATAATTACTATAAAAGTGGTGCATTAACAGTTACAATGGCTAATGCAACAACCAATGCAACATTAAAATTAGAAAATGCACCATCAGGAGCAAGAATAGTTAATGCATCTAATACAACTATTTCATCAGTAGGAAACAAAGGAATATTCTATGTTTTAATACCTAGAACATCAGTAACAAAAAGTGTAAATTTCAAAGTTACTGCATCAACTAAAGGAAAAGCATCAGTTGTAAACTATTACTCAACTGGAAATGGTAAAATCCAAGATTTAGCAGTTTTAGAAAAAGAAGATAAAGTTGCTGTTATATCAAAAGCACTAACAGTATCACCAGTAAATATTTCATGTAAAGTAGCAAATGGAAAATATTATGATAAAAATGGAAAAGAAGTTGATAAAACTACTTACTCAATTCAATGTCAAACTCATAAATGTGAAAAGGTAGGATCAGTTTACTTTGGAATTAATGGAGCCCAAGTATCTGAAACAAACTTCTATGCACAATGTTTCCCAAGCTGTGGAATAAAAGATGGAAAATATTATGGATCAAACCATAAAGAAACAACAAAAGAAGGATATTATACACAATGTTTCCCAAGTTGCGGAATAAAAGATGGAAAATATTATGGATCAAATCATCAAGAAACAACAAAAGAAGGATATTATACACAATGTTTCCCAAGCTGTGGAACAAAAGATGGAAAATATTATGGAAAAGACCATACAGAAGTAACAAAAATCGAATTTGAAAAACAATGTAAAACACATAAATGCGAACAAGTAGGGGACTCTTACTTTGGAATTAATGGAGAAGAAGTATCTCAAAGTGAATACATCAAACAATGTTTCCCAATTTGTGGAACAAAAAATGGTAAATACTATGGACCTAATAGAACAGAAGTAAGTGAATCTGAGTATCGTAAACAATGCTTCCCAAGTTGTGGAACAAAAGATGGAAAATATTACGATAATGATGGAAATGAAGTAACTGAATCTGAGTATCGTAAACAATGTCTTCCAAGTTGTGCAGAAAAAGATGGAAAATATTACGATAATGATGGAAAAGAAATAACAAAAGATCAATACAATATTCAATGTGTACCTCATAAATGTGAACCTGTAGGAAACGTATTCTTTGGAATAAGTGGAACACAAGTATCTGAAGAGGAATATCGTAAACAATGTCTTCCAAGCTGTGAAGTAAAAGACGGAAAATATTATGATAACGATGGAAAAGAAATAACAAAAGAACAATATGATATTCAATGTGTACCACATAACTGTGAAAAAGTAGGAAATTCATACTTTGGAAATGAAGGTAAAATTGTAACTGAAGCAGAATTTCAAGCACAATGTGAAGCACAAGTAGTTCCAGTTCCAAATACAGCAGTAGGATCTGATTTTGTATCAATCATTATGGGATCAGGAATGCTTGGAGCAGTAGGTGGAGTTTTATCTCACTATAGAAAAAGAAAACATGCATAATTTAAAAGAGCAATAGAATTGCTCTTTTTATTAAGAATTAAAGGAGTAGAAAATAAATGAAAATAAAAAATATTAAAATTTATACAAGATTATTAACACTTCTTATTACCGGAGTAGCATTAAGTGGCTGTTATGAGAAAAAATCAGATTTACATGGGGATCAATCAGAATATCAGCAGCTAGAACATAGAGCTGAAATAGTAAACGGAATTCCCTATGATGAATTTGGTAATGAAATTTCATTAGAAGAATTTGAAAAGAAATTTTATATTAACCATGAAAAAAAATATAAAACTAAATAATGTTAAAATTGTGGAAAAAGTGACGGTATAATCACTTTTTTTATTTTATAAAAATATTAAGATAGTATAACTTTTTAATCTTGATAGAAATCTATAGTTTTGATATACTTTAGGTAAGAGGAGTGTATGTTATGGCGAATATAATAAAAAAATTTTTTCATGATTTTGATGATATAACAAAATATTACAAATTTTTAGTATCTAAAACGAAAAATCATGAATATGTCGAAATAACAAACGAATGGATTATTGACAACTACTATTTGTTGGTTGAACACAAAAATGATATTATTAATAATCTAGGAAAAATAAAAAAAGAAAAAAATGATTTTATTAAAAATTATTATTTTATAAAATCAATAGCAAATAAGAATAATTATAATATTTCTTTTAAAAGTTTAATAGATGAATTAAGAAAGTATCAAAAAGATAACAAAAAAAATTTTACATATAGGGAATTAAAAAACATAGTATTTTTACTTGTCTTTATTTACACTGAACGCTTAAATCTATTATGCAAAGAAGAGTATAATAAACTAATTGATCAAGATGACGTTTCTAATATTATAAAAAATAATTTGGATTATTCCCTTGAAACATTTATTCCCAAAAATTTTGATATTCAAAATAATACTCATTATATATTTGAAGTAAATAATCAACTTTATAAAACGGAATATAAAAGCAATGAGCTTTTTAAAGAGTTAAACGAATATTTAAAAAATAATAATGTAAGTATTAAGGAATTAATTAATGAAGAGTATCAGAAAAAGATTGATAATAATATTTTAATTGCAAATATTTTTAACGATTTTAAAGAGTTTTATGATTTTTCAATTGAAAAAATATATGAAAAAGTATCAAAATGTGAAAAACTATTGTTAACTGATTCAGTTTATAAAAATTTAACGTTAAGTTCAAAAAATAGTTATAGAAAAAGATTAGTTAAACTTGCTAAGAAAAAGCATATGAATGAGTATAATTATCTTGAAAGCATATTTAATTATGATGAACATGTTGGATTTAAATTATTTAAACAAAAAAACAATACAATGAGAGTATTAGTCTATTTAATTACATTATTATTGGTAACAGCTATTATTTCTTTTTTTCTATCAAACTATTTTATAAAACCAAGAGTACTTTCTTTTATTATTTTGTTAATTCCAATTTCACAACTAGTGAATCAAATAATAAAAGAATTATGTAATCAATTTTTCCCAATTAATTATATTCAAAAATTGGATTATTCAAAAGGAATACCAAAAGAATCTAGGACAATGGTAGTTATTCCAACCATTGTTTCGGATAAAGATAAAATAAAAGAAATGTTTGATAAATTAGAAACATTTTATATTATTAATAAAAGTAATAATCTTTACTTTACCTTGTTAGGAGATGCTAAAGCATCAAATGAAGAGATAATGGACTATGATGAAGAAATAAGTGAATATGGAATAGAATATGCAAAAAAATTGAATGAGAAGTATGGAGAAGAGCTTTTTTATTATATATATCGAAAGAGAGTTTGGAATCCTAAAGAAAATTCTTATTTAGGATATGAACGAAAAAGAGGAGCAATTTGTCATTTTAATAAAATTCTACTTGGAGAATCAATTGATGAAAAAAAATATTTTCATGTTAATACGTTAAGTGGAAAAAAATTAGATATTAAATATGTTATTACCCTTGATACAGATACAAACTTAGTATTGAATTCAGCGCTAAACTTAGTTGGAGCCATGGCTCATCCACTAAACAGGCCAGTACTTAATAAAAATAAAACAAGAGTTATTCGAGGTTATGGAATAATGCAACCAAGAATAAGTGTAGATATTGAAGCAACGAACAAGAGCCTATATAGCCAAATTTTTGCTGGAATAGGTGGATTTGACACTTATTCATCATTGGTTCCAGATTTTTATCAAGATTTATTTGGTGAAGGAAGTTTTTGTGGAAAAGGTATTTATGATTTAAAAGTATTTAACGAGTTAACAGGAGATACATTTCCAGAATATTTAATTTTGTCTCATGATTTATTAGAGGGAAACTATCTAAGATGTGGATATATATCAGATATAGAAATAATCGAAGATTTTCCATCAAAATTTTTAGTTGATACAAGAAGACAACATCGTTGGGCTAGAGGAGACACTCAAATAATCCAATGGATATCTAATAAAGTCCCAGACAAAAATAATAATAAAATTAAAAATCCTCTAAACCTATTAGGAAAATATAAAATACTAGATAACATTATACGTATTTTTTTAAATCCGATGCTATTACTTATTTTATTATTATCATTTACTTTACCATTTAAAAAAACACTATTCTGGATATTGTTTGTTGTATTAGAAATTGCAATTTCTATTATATTTTTTATAAAGAGTCAAATGTCAAGAAGAGAAAAGGGAAAGAAAGTTTACTATAAAAACTTATATTTTGGTGGGAAAAGCATACTACTTCGCTCTTATATTGTGTTTACCACAATACCATATTATTCAAAAATGTATTTAGATGCTTTTTTTAGAACGCTTTATAGATTGTTTATTAGTCATAAAAACCTATTAAATTGGATTACTGCAGATGAAGTTGCGAAAACACTAAATGGAAATTTATGGACTTATATTAAAAACTTTTCTTTCAATATTATTATTTCAATTATCTTTATAATTATTGGGGTTATTACAAATAATTATTTAGCTTTTGTTTTAGCAACTATTTTTATTAGTTCTCCTTTTGTTGAATATTTTGTTAGTAAAGATATAGATCATAATCAGATTGAACTACGCAACATTGAATTAGGAGAATTATACGACTTAGCAGAGAAAACATGGAACTATTTTGGAGATAATCTTACAGTAGAAAATAATTATTTGATCCCAGATAATTATCAAGAAAATAGAGAAGAAAAATTAGATTCTAGAACCTCTCCAACCGCTATAGGATATTCTTTAACAGCAGTAATTGCTGCATTTGAATTAGAATTTATTAGCATAGATGAAGCGAAAATGATACTTTCCAAAATATTAAAGACAATTGATTCTCTTGATAAATGGCATGGACATCTATACAACTGGTATGATATAAAAAGCAAAAAAGTAATACATCCAAACTTTGTATCAACCGTTGATTCCGGAAACTTTGTATCTTGCTTAATAATTACAAGGGAGTTTTTTAAAAAAAATATGGAAGATAAATGGGTTACATTATGTGATAAACTTATTAAAAATACTAATTTCAAAAAATTATATACAAAAAAGAATGTTTTCAGTATAGGTTATGATGAAGATGAAGGAAAATTATCCACATATAATTACAATAAATTTGCTAGCGAATCAAGACTTACTAGTTATTTATCTATTTGTTTAGGACAAGTATCCAGTAAACATTGGTTTGCCTTAGATAAATCATTAACAGTACATAAAGGAAGAAAAGGGTTAATTTCTTGGTCTGGAACAGCTTTTGAGTATTTCATGCCACTATTATTTTTGAAAAATTACCCAAATACTTTAATGGATGAAACCTATCAATTTGCTTATTTATGCCAGAAGGATTATATAAGAAAAGTATCTCGCAAATTACCATGGGGAATATCTGAGTCAGCTTACGATGAATTAGACAATGCTTTAAACTATAAATATAAAGCATTTGGAGTACCATACTTAAAAGCTAAAGAAGACAAAGAAAATAGAATTGTACTTTCCCCATATTCATCAATAATGTGTTTAGAATTATTTCCAGAGGATGTGACAGACAATATTCGTAAATTTAAAGATTTAGGAATGTATTCTGATTATGGATTATATGAGTCATATGATTACGATAATGAAGGAATTGTTCGTAGTTATTTCGCTCATCATCAAGGAATGATTCTTCTAGGGTTAACTAATTACATAAAAAAAGATATAATGAAAAATTATTTCCATGCAAATGTCAATATAAAAACATTTGAACTATTATTAAAAGAAAAAGTACAAGTAAAAACAAATATTGATATTAAAATGGAAAAATACAAAAAGTACGATTATGCCAAAGAAGGAATTGAAAACGATATAAGATTTTTTGACTATATTTCTTATATGCCAGAAATGTCAGTATTATCCAATAAAAAGTATTCATTAATCATGAATGATAGAGGAGATAGTTTTTCAAGATATCGTACTCTTCAACTTAATAGATACAGAAAAGTAACCGAACAAGATTATGGAATGTTTTTATTTGCCAAAGACACTAAAACAGAGTATTTTTGGAGTAATACTTATGCCCCTACAAATTTTAAACCAGATAAATATGAAGTTGTATTTGCTGCAGATAAAATAAAATATTTAAGAAGAGATGGAAAAATATCTACAAAAACTGAAATAGTTGTATGTAAAGCATTCCATGGAGAAATAAGAAAGATAACATTTAAAAATGAAGATGAAGAAGATAAGACTTTAGAAATTACTAGTTATACAGAACCGATTTTATCGGATAATATGGACGATGTATCACACAAAGTATTTAATAATATGTTTATTAGTACAGAGTATGATTCCGTAACGAATAGTTTGATAGCTAAAAGAAAAACAAGAGGAGATAGCAATATCAATAGCTATATGATTATGAAACTATTAATAGAATATCCTTTAGAAAAATTTACATATGAAACAGAAAGAGAAAATTTCATTGGTAGAAATAGTGAATTAAATAATCCTAAAGGATTAAAAGTAGATTTATCTAATTACACAGGAGATAATTTAGATCCGATATTGTCAATAAGAAATAAAATACTAGTACCTGCAAACTCATCAACTACAATTTATTATTTAGTAGGATTCGGAAGAAGCAGAGAACAAGTAGTTGACTTTGTAAATAATTATAATAAGAAAAAAACGCTTGAAAAAGAATTTGACTTATCTACTTTGATGAATGTAATTGAAACAAAAAACATGAATATATCTGGAGAAAACATGAGAACATATAATATCATGTTAAATTACTTATATCAGACAACTAAACTATCTGTTTCAGAAGAAAGAATGGATATTTTAAGGAAAAATGCTCTTGGACAAACAGGATTATGGAAATTTGGAGTAAGTGGAGATAGACCAATTATCTTAGTTGAAATATCTGATATTAGCGATATGAGTTTTATTTATGAAATACTAAAGGTTTATGAGTACTATAAAAATAAATCAATATTTGTTGATGTTATTATAATTAATAGCGAAAATGAAGAGTATTCAAAGAATATCAAAAAAGAAATAGATGATGTTATGTATAGAATGCATACTCTTAACAGTTTTTATCATATACCAGGAAGCGTAACTGTAATAAATAGAGAAGATATTACTGATGAGGATAGTAGATTATTAGATTTAGTTCCTAGATTACATTTTAAAACATCAGAATTTAAAACTCTTAAAGAAGCAGTTGAAGACATACAAAAAAATAATAAAATTAGTGATTATCCAGTAAGCCAAAAAGAAGAGAACATTCCTTTTAATAATTCTGAAAACTTGACATTTAATAATGGATACGGAGGATTTAAGAATAATGGAAGAGAATATGTTATCTATAATAAAGAAACTCCAACTCCATGGAGTAATATAATCGCAAATAAAAATTTTGGTACAATTGTTACAAACAATGGTTGTGGATTTACATATGCATACAATTCTGGTGAATTTAAAATATCTTCTTGGTCTAATGAAATGTTACTAAATGATAGAAGTGAAGGCTTTAAATTTAATGGAAAAATATTTAATCCAGAAAAATGTACCCATGGATATGGATATAGTGTATTAGAAAGTGAAACTGAAGATTTTTATCATGAAATTACAGAATTTGTATCTTTGGAAGACAACGTTAAAATATATTTGATGAAAGTAAAAAATAAATCTATAGAAAAAAATCCAATTAGCATTGAATTTTGGATTAATCCAACTTTTGGAAATTTTGAAGAGAAAACATCAAGACATATATTAACAGAATTTATGGGAAATGATAATTATTTAAAAATGCGAAATGTCTATAGTATTAACTTTAGTGATGTAAACGTCTTTATGTCATCATCTGAGCGAATAAAAAGTGCTGAATGTAATAAAATGCTAGTTAAAAATATAAATATAGAATTATCATTAGAAAAAGATAAAGAAGAACAAATTGTATTTGTGCTTGGTTGTAGTAAAAGTGATAAAGAAAACTTAGAACTGATAAGAAAATATACAAATATTGCAAACTGTAAGAAAGAGTTAAAAAATATAAAAGATTATTGGCAGAACCGACTAGGTACAATTCAAGTATCAACCCCAGATAAGAGTTTTGATTATATGATTAATGGCTGGTATCTATATCAAGCAATATCATCAAGATTATTTGCTAAGGCAGGATTTTATCAAGTAAGTGGTGCATTTGGATACAGAGATCAATTACAAGACTCTATGAATATTGTTTCAGTTTGGCCAGAATATACAAAAAATCAAATTCTTATTAATGCAGCCCATCAATTTGAACAAGGAGATGTTCTTCATTGGTGGCATGAAAAAAATCATTTTGGACTTAGAAGCAGATATAAAGATGATTACTTATGGTTAGTCTATGCAACAACAACGTATATAGAATCAACAAATGATATAAGTATTCTATATGAACAAGTTCCATACGTATTAGGAGAAGAATTAAGTGATTATGAAAATGAAAAAGGGCTTGTATTTAGTTATTCTGAAGAAAAATCATCTTTATTAGAGCATTGCATAAAATCTCTAGAGTTATCAATGTCTTCATTAGGTTCTCATAAATTACCTTTAATGGGAGGCGGAGACTGGAACGATGGAATGAATCGAGTTGGTATTAAAGGAAAGGGAGAAAGTGTTTGGCTAGGATTCTTCTTATATTACATAATAGATTTATTTACAAACATGATGAATAAAATAGATAAAAACTTTGATACTCAAAAATATGAGGTATTCAATCAAAAATTAAAAGATAATCTAAATAAAAAAGCCTGGGATGGAACATATTACTTAAGAGCATACTTTGACAATGGCGATACTCTAGGAAGCCATGAAAATAGTGAATGTAAGATTGATTTAATATCTCAAAGTTTTTCTATTATTAGTGGTGTTGCTCCAAAGGATAGAATAGAAAAAGTAATTACTTCAGTAGAAGAACAACTAGTAGATGATAAAACTAAAATAATAAAGCTTTTAACTCCAGCATTTGCAAATTCATTAAATAATCCAGGGTATATTATGAATTATCCAAGAGGAATTCGTGAAAATGGAGGACAATATACTCATTCAGTTTCCTGGTATTTAATGGCATTAATTAAAGCAGGATATTACGATAGAGCATATCGTTATTATCAAATGATTAACCCAATAAATCGTACAAAAAAAGAAAGCGATGTAGAAAAATATCGAGTAGAACCATATGTTATTGCAGCTGATATATATTCTGCAGATGCTTTTAAAGGAAGAGGAGGATGGACCTGGTATACAGGTTCGGCAGGTTGGTTTTATAGAGTAGGAATAGTAGATATACTCGGACTAAAAAAACAAGGAAACTCTCTTAAAATTAATCCAAAAATTCCTATTGCTTGGGATGGATTTAAAGCAAAATATTATTATGGAGAAACAGAGTATACTATTCATGTTGAAAAACAAGATAAAAAATATACAAAGCTAGATGATAAAGAATTAATTTCATCAACAATACACTTAGTTGATGATAAAAAGAAACATGATGTTTTTGTGGCAATTAATAAATAAAAGTAATAAGTTTATCTTATTACTTTTATTTGGTATAATAAAAATAATGAACTATTTATATAAAATCAAATAAGTGATATAATCATATTTAAGAATAGAGTGACTAACTATTAGAAGTCAATAGAAAATTTGAAAATTTTAATAGTTTGTTATA
>CAMVAN010000045.1 GCA_947165475.1 uncultured Caryophanales bacterium
ACCAGCGACACAGGGATTTTCAGTCCCTTGCTCTACCGACTGAGCTATGAAGCCAAATAATGGCGGTTCCTACGGGACTCGAACCCGCGATCTTTTGCGTGACAGGCAAACGTGTTAACCAGCTGCACCAAGGAACCAAATGGTTGCGGGAAGAGGATTCGAACCTCTGACCTTCGGGTTATGAGCCCAACGAGCTACCAAACTGCTCCATCCCGCGATATATAATGGCGGAGGAAAAGGGATTCGAACCCCTGCGCCGCTCGCACGACCTCCCGGTTTTCAAGACCGGTCCCTTCAACCAGACTTGGGTATTCCTCCACAAATCTATTATCAATAAATAATAGATAAAAATAATGGTGCCTAAGGCCGGACTTGAACCGGCACGAGGGTTTATGCTCGCAGGATTTTAAGTCCTGTGCGTCTACCTATTCCGCCACTCAGGCACAAAATGGTGACCTGTATGAGATTCGAACTCATGACCCTTTGATTAAAAGTCAAATGCTCTACCAACTGAGCTAACAGATCATATTTAAAAAAATGGCTGCCTCGGTTAGATTCGAACTAACGCATGTCAGAGTCAAAGTCTGATGCCTTACCACTTGGCTACGAGGCAATATATTAAGTGGTGGAGAGAGATGGATTCGAACCATCGAACTCGATGAGAACAGATTTACAGTCTGTCGCGTTTAGCCACTTCGCTACCTCTCCATAAAAATGGTGCCGAAACCAGGACTTGAACCCGGAACCTACTGATTACAAATCAGTTGCTCTACCAATTGAGCTATTTCGGCACATCATGGTGGGCGATATAGGACTCGAACCTATGACCCCCTGCTTGTAAGGCAGGTGCTCTAACCAACTGAGCTAATCGCCCAATTCCTATTAACACCAGTTGACAGTATTAAATATATCAATTATTATGATTTTTGTCAACATAAAAAACATTTTTTTTTATTTTTTTATAAAATAAATAAGCAATAAATGAAAAAAAAAAAGAAAACAAACAAGATTTTTTTAATCATAATCATTCATATTCATCTCAATTTGTTTTTCTCTAATCCATTCAGGAAGAGATGCTTCTAACAAGCCAAACCCTTCGCCTACCTCTTTAATAACATGATTTGATGGTTTATGAATTCTTTTTATACTAAGTTTCAATTTATGATTAACATCATCACACTCAATAACCTTAACAGAAAGAATTTCATTAAGAGAAACATATTCAGAAATGTTTTGAACAAATTTATTAGAAATCTCTGATATATGTATAAGTCCAGAATAACCATCATCTAACGTTAAAAAAATACCATAATCTGTTATACCAGTAACCTTTCCCTGTACAACATTTCCTACTTTGTATTTCATTATTAATACTCCTCAAAATGTATTATAACATTTATTTTGAAAAAAAACAAAAAAATGATATAATCATTATAGCCAAGGAGGTAAACATGAAAAACGAAATAGAACTAAAAATAATTGCCTTAATAGATAAAATTAGACCATTTCTAATAAGTGATGGAGGAAATCTAGAATACATAAAATTTGAAGAAGGAATAGTATATGTACGATTAACCGGTGCATGTAAAGATTGTAGTATGATTGACATTACATTAAAAGATGGTATTGAAGAAATGATTGTAAATGAAATACCAGAAGTAAAAGAAGTAAGAAATATTGACTAAGTACTAAAAAGGTACTTTTTTTTCTGGAATAATTCCAATAATATTAATAATATTTTTAATATAATTATTATATTCACTCTGTCTATTTAATATTTCATTCAAAATAGATTGCTCTTTATTATTTAAAACAATATTATCAAATAAATCAAAATAATAACTAGGAAAAATCATTCTAGAAATAACTAATTCATATCTAAAAATACCAATTCCCCTATTAATAATACTTTTATAATCAATATTTTTATATTCATTACTAAAAAAAATTCCTTTTAAATATTCTGCAAAATCTCTTTCTCTATAGTCTAGTCTTAAATTAAAAGGATTAAAATAATCATCTATATTCATTTTATTATGCTGAATAGATACAAGACTATCAAAAGAAAAATCTTTTAACAAATAAATTGAATAATCAAATAAAGTTAAATAATAAGAAATGCTTTCATCAATTATATTATATTTCCCTTTAATAGTTAAATAATAATTATATATATAATCTCTTTTTCTAATCCAGTGTTCTCTCCAATTAATACAAGAAGAATAAAAAGAAATAGGATAATATAAATAACTAATAGAAAAAGAATAATTATTTTTTTTTATTAAAACATAGTATTTAGAATTATAAAAAGTATATTTCTGACCAAATTTATTATAAACTATACAATCAGAATATAAAAATGATGAACCCAAATCAAAAATATAAATTAAGTAATTATAATTATCAATCTCATAAATATAATAAGTATCCAAATTATTTTTTATCTGAAATCTACGACCATCATTTTCAACAAAAACATTTTTAGAAAAAGAATAATATTCGGAAAGTATATAAGAAATAATAATATCACCATTAAATTATATGAAAAAAAAGAAGTATTATTACTTACTTCTTCCTTTTACATCAGAATCTTCATTAACATCAGTAGATTCTCCTAGCATTTGTCTTAATGTAGCAATTGTTGAAGCATTATCACGTATAGTTTTCATCATTAACTCCAATTCTTTATTATTGCCTTCAATAGTTTCTTGCTTTTCAGCATTTTTACTTGCTTCTAAAGCAGTTAAATTATATAATTTACCAGCTAGTTCTCTTGTTGTTTGTGCTTGCATAGCTTCTTGTTTTTCTAGTTCACTTTTTTTTCTAACTTGCTCACCGATTCTATCATCTAGCTCTAATCCAATTCTCGCTGTTTCATCATGTTGCCTTATTAAATCAGGAACTAAGCTACTAAAATTAAGTCCGCCATCAGAATTATTATAACCAACTAAATCTCCCAAAAATGGATTAATTACAGGAGAGGAATCAATTTTCTCACTTTCATTTTCCCCCTCAACAGAAGAACTCATATCAGGAGAATCAAAACCAAAAGGTTCTTCACTCTGTGTAACATCATCAGATCCTTCTTCAGCTAAACCTTCATTAACTTGACTATCTTCATTATTATCAGCATAACCAATTTCAGCACTCACAGAAGTATCTTTTCTTTCAGGTACAACCTGAACATCATCTCCACGAATAACAACTTTAGGGGTTTCACCAGAAGTTGTTGCTACTGGGAAAGTATAATTACCATCTTCAGTACGTTGAGCCCCAATATAGTCAGCAATTTCTTCTTTAAGCTGACCATCAGACAAATAAACTTTTCCATTATTATCATCTATATCAGATGATTTAAACTCAGTAGTTTCAGTCTGAGTAGAATCAAAATCACTGGACATGTCAGAAGAACTAGTATCTTCTCTTGAACCTATATGACTAACAACATAATCATCAATAGCACTAACTACCTCATCATTTACAGGTAAAGGTTCTGATTCAGTACTACTACCCGCCTCACCATTTACAGATAAATCTACTGCTGGATTTAAGTAACTGCTACCTTTGCTCATATCATCAGGATTAACAGCAGGTAAAGTTCCTGCTTCAGTACTACTAACCGCCTCAGCATTTGCAGATAAATCTACTGCTGAATTAAAGTAACTGCTACCTTTGCTCATACCATCAGGATTAACAGCAGATATAGGTTCTGGTTCAGTACCACTAGCCACCTCATTATTTGTAGATAAATCTACTGCTGAATTAAAGTAACTGCTACCTTTGCTCATATCATCAGGATTAACAGCAGATATAGGTTCTGATTCAGTACAACTAGCCACCTCATTATTTGTAGATAAATCTACTGCTGGATTTAAGTGACTACTACCTTTGCTCATATCATCAGGAATAACAGCAGGCAAAGTTTTTGATTCAGCAAAACTAGATACTTCACCTATAGATGAATCTTGTGAACCGTAAGAAGCAAAAGCATCTGAAACATTACTTTTTAAACCATATGGATTTACACTTTGAACATCAAAAGCTTGTTCATTAGTACCAATATCATTAGCTAAACTAGCATTCATAGTTTCAGAAATTTTCTTCATATTAGCAAAATTAGTTCCTTTCAATTTAATAGGCCTGTTTTCAATGAATTGAATCATTTCTTCTAATGCCTTTGTATTTAACACTTCATTAAGCTCTTTAATGCGATCAGAAAGCTTATCAGTAAAATTCTTTCTAGTAGCCTCATCAGCCCTTCTTTTTAATTCTTTTAAGTAAGCCTCAGTTGTATTATCTCTAGACTCTTTTTTCATATGAACAGAACTAGATGATTCTTTTTTAAATTGCCCTTCATAATCTCGCATTTCATAAGCATCCATCATATGTCAAAACCTCCCTTGTATTATTCACCTTTTGATAATTCACGTAAAACATCTTTTATACGATTCCATTCTTCTTCATCATCAATTCCTACTAATTTAGGCTCTCCAGAAGAACGATCTATATTAGAAACATAAACAGTAACATTTCCATTTTCATCTTTTTCATTTTTAGTATATATAACATATTCTTTCTTGTTATCTTTAAATTCAAAAGCCAAAATAACTTCTACTTCTTCAGTAGTACCATCCTCTGAAATAATAGACATCATTTTCTTTTCCAACGCTTGATTTTCCATTATATCCTCCCTTTACTATTCACCATATAATACAATTCTATCATAAATAAAAATAATTACAAGGGATTTTTCTTTATTTTTTTCAATAAGAAACACTTGCTTCCAAAACTACAATAGTTTTTTTTATATTCTTCTAAATATTGTATTTTATTATATTCTTTTGCTTTTTTATTAGTATTTTCATAAAATCCTTTTAATCGAACTTTATCATATGCATAATCTCCAAAAATATAATCAAAAGAATCAAAATAATCAGTTAAAGATAACTTTTCATCTATTTCTTCTTTATTAAAACATCTATCATCATCAACTAACTCATAATCAAAATCACGAATATGTACTTTTTTCATAATATACCTCTTTTCTAAATTAATTGTATCAAAAAATAGATAAAAAGTCATCTAATCCTATTTTCATAATAAGATGGTACTTCTCCTTTAACAATATCCATAGAAATAGGAATTTTGACTGAAACATTTTTTTTAATAGAAGAAATTGGCATAGAAATTTGTTCTTTAACTACAATAACTAAATTAAGAGTAACCATCATATTATTTATACCATAATCTTTTATATCAGTTTGAATATCAGTAGAAACCTGTCCTAAAAATACTAATTTAATAGGAATAGATGGACCAATATTTGCAAATAAAGTTGAATTTCTTAATGATGAAAAACTAATATCACACAATATTCCCTTCCTAATATTTTTAAATTTCCCTTTTTTAATTCTATTAGGTACATATTTTGAATCAATTATTCCATTATCAATATTTTTTATTATACTAGATATTTTTTCAGTTAATTCAAATCTCATTTTATTAATTTTTTCTGTATCATATGAAATTTTCTCTTTTTTTAAATCTTTATCATAATTGTATATAAGAAAATCTTTATATGACTTCTCTATTAAAAATCTATTTACACAATTCTCAATAATATTTGTAGTAAGTCTTTCAGCTTCTTCATCAATATAAGGTTTTAGTATAATATTTAATCTTTTATCAAAATAAAAAAGAAAAAATGAAGAAATAAAAAAAACAATAATAATAACTATAATAATAATTTTTATTTTTTTTACTATTGTTTTTGAATTAATATTACATCTTCTCCTATTTTTACTATATCTGTCCAATATAATCTTATTTCACTTTCACGATTTAATGAAAAAATATTTTTACTCTGTTCAATAATAAGAGACTCTATTTTTCCAGTATCAAGTACTTCTATATCCATAATATTTCCAATACTTTTTCCACTATTAATATTAATTATCTTCTTATTTTGTAAATCAGACAATCTCAATTACATCACCTATTTCATGATATGAAAGAAAAATTACTTTAATACTTTTTTTAATTGGTTAATAGCTTTTTTTTCTAAACGTGATACTTGAGCTTGACTAATATCCAGCTCCTCAGCAATCTCCATTTGACTTTTCCCAATAATAAATCTCTCATCTAAGATATATCTTTCTCTTTCTTTTAATTCTTCCATAGCATTAGAAACTGCTAATCTACTAGAAATATCATATTCATTTTTTTTATCTTCTATTTGATCATATAAATATATAGTATCTCCACCATCATTATAAATAGGCTCATACATGCTAACAGGATCTTTTAAAGATTGTAAAGCATTACATAGCTCATATTCACTAACACCTATTTTTTCTGCTAATTCTAAATAAGATGGTTCTTTTCCAAAAAGTGAAAAATAGTCTTCTTTTAGTTTTATAGCTTTATAGCTAATATCTTTTAATGATCTACTAACTCTAATACTATTATTATCTCGAATATATCTTTTAATTTCTCCTAAAATCATAGGAATAGCATAAGTAGATAAAGTAACTTGATAACTAGTATCAAAATTATCAATAGCTTTAATTAAACCTAAACATCCTACTTGAAATAAATCATCTAAATTATCAGTCTTATTATTAAATCTTTTTAAAATAGATAAAACAAGTTTTAAATTTCCATATATTAAATCTTCTCTAGCAAAACAATCTCCTGCTGACATTTTCATAAATAATTCATTATTTTCCTCATTAGTCAAAGAAACCAATTTAGAGGTATCTACTCCAGAAATATCAACTTTATATTTAGACATAAAAAATCTTCCTTTCTATCTTTATAATGATAAAAAGAAAGAATTTTATACAATTATTAATCTCTTTCTAAATAATCTGCTCCTTTATGAGGCTCTTCAAATAATAAATCATTATAATTTTGTTGTCTTAGTACCTCATATATAACAACCGCAACACTATTTGAAACATTAAGAGCGCGAACTTTATCAGTCATAGGTATTCTCATACAATGTTCTAAATCTTGTTGAAGAATCTCTTTTGGTATACCGGTTGACTCTTTCCCAAAAATAAAATATAAATCTCCTTGTTTATTATTACTATAATCAAAACTAGTATGTGGTTTATGACCATATCTAGTAAAATAATAATATGTTCCAGGATTTTTATCTTTAAAATCTAAAAAATCATCATATACTTCATAATCTAATTTATCAATATAATTAACCCCACTTCTTCTTAAATGAGCATCATCTAAAACAAAACCAAAAGGTTTTATTAAATGTAATTTTGTATTGGTTGCTACACAAGTTCTCATAATATTACCAGTATTTTGTGGAATTTCAGGTTCATACAAAACAATATGATTCATAAATACCTCCAATCGAAAAGGAGACTATTCTCCTATTTCATTAACTTCTAAAAATTGTTTTAATTTACGAATGCTTATAGTCTTTGAAGATTTTCCTTGTAAAATAGATTTAATTTTTCCATCTTCAAATAGGATAAATGCAGGATAATTCCCAGATAATTTAGTTTTACTATCATACTTCTTATTAAATTCTTCTAAAAATGATTCTTGATCAACATCAGTTAAATTTAAATAAATAATTTGATTCATATAATCATTTTTCTTTAATAACTTTTTAAAATCTTTTTCAAAAAAACGACATTTTTCATCATCAGCAGTACAAACATAAATAATACTAGACGGATTATCCATAATATAATGATCTAAATCATCTTTATATATTTCAAGCAATTCACCACTAATAACAGGAACTTTTAATTTTTCTTCTTCCTTAATAGTATAAATCTTACATACATAAAAAACAAAAGCAATAAAACAAAAATAAATAATAAATAATAAAATGTAATTATGTACTTTATTTTTCTTTTCCTTTATATTTTTAATATTTCCTCTCATTAGGTATCACTCCTCTTATATTTATTGTATCATAAAAAAATATTTTAAGGTTGAATTTATTTTAATAATTGTATTTCTTTTACAATCTTTTCTACTTCTTCCCTTTCCTCATTATAAAAATCTAATCTAGTACAAATATTAGGAAGAAAGTCATTTCTTTTAATATAATTTAATATATGTGTAAAATTACCATCATAGTACACCGGAAAAATTCTATTTCTAGAATCAACTAAAGAATAATCATAAGTGTCTTTATCTATATTTAAAACATTACCTTTAATAATCATATTATGAACTCTTCCATATCCTAACATTTCAAAATTACAAGTTCCAAATTTTTCCTCATATAATTTAATAAAATCTTGTATTTCTAATAAACTAAGTTCAACAGATAAACAAATATTATTTAATCCTATCTTTGTTAAATAATATGCAGTATAAATATTTGTAACATTTAATAAATAATTACAAATATATTCTCCATCATGATAATCTCTATAAAAAGAAATTAAACTTTTTGAATTAGTACTTATAAGAGAAGATACAGAGTAAACTTCTTTATAATTTTTATATTCTTCATATAGCTTAGAATCATGAATATAAATTCTAGAAACATTATTTTCTAAACAAGCTTCTAATTGCTCTTTTGTATAAATCATACAAGATAGAGAAGTAGTATTATAAATAATATTATTTTTAGTAAAAGAAACATCTTTTTCAACAAAAGAATTACTTTTTTCCATTCTTTTATTCATTAAAAGTGATACTAATTCTCTTCTATTATTATTGATTGCTTTAATTGGTATAAAAATATCATCATCAATATTAAACGAACAGTCCAAACAAATAAACGGACTATCTCCAAGTTTTGATAATTTTTCCCTAATAGATGAAGTTTGAATAGGAGCAGATTTTGCTCTTTCTACAACATCTCCATAACAAGAAATAGTATTTTTACTATCTGTAATATCAATCTTTAATTTTTCTCCAACTTTAGCATATACATTAAAAGATACAGGAATCTTTTTTAAAGAAATGCTTTTATACTCCTCTTCTAATAAATAATCTTGTGTCTTATAAACAATATCTCCTACACTTATACCATCTTTATAATCAACAAAACAAGTATTAGAAGATTCTCTTATCAGATTATTATTATAATCATATAAATAATTAACAATAAAACCAATATTACAAGGAGTAAAACGAATAGCATCATATTGATGTAGAAAGCAATCTTTATTAAGTTTAATCTTTACATATTTTTTATGAATAGAGATTACTTTTCCAATTTCTAATCCAATATGATTAGGACTTTTAATATTCATAAAATTATTGTCTTTTTCATGGAATAGACGTCCTACAGTAAATTCACGATTAAAAATAGTTTTTAATTTTTTTATCTCTTCATCATAATTAATAGATTCTCCATCAATTAACCTACGATAAAAACGAGTAATAAAACCAACATATAGAGGACTTTTCATTCTACCTTCTATTTTAAAACTATAAATATTACTATTCAATAACTCAGAAAACTTAGAAGAAGTATTTAATTCTTTGGTACTAAGTAAATATTTATTCTTCTCTATTATTTTTCCATCTTTTATTAATGAAAAAGGCATTCTACAAACTCCAGCACATTCTCCTCTATTTCCACTTCTTCCTCCAAGCATACTGCTCATCAAACAACAACCAGAATAAGAAATACATAAAGCTCCATGAATAAATACTTCTTTTTCTATTGGAACATCAATTTTATTAATCTCATCAATAGACATTTCTCTAGCAAATACAACTCTTTTTACACCTAATTTATAATATAAGTCACATACTTCCCTACAAGAAATATTAGCTTGAGTAGAAGCATGTATCTCTAAATCAGGAAATTTTTCACGTAAATAACAAATCATACCAAAATCTTGAACAATTAAAGCATCAACACCATTTTTATGTAGAAAACGTACTTGTTCAATGAAAGACTCCACTTCAGAATTCTTAACTAAAGTATTCATTGTAACAAATACTTTTACTCCATATAAATGACAAAAACTTATAGCTTCAACTACTTCTTCATTCGTAAAGTTAGCTGCAAACTTTCTAGCACCAAAACTCTTACAAGCTAAATAAACTGCATCGCATCCGTTATGAACAGCTTGATATAAACATTCCATATTACCAGCAGGCACCAATAACTCATGTTTTTTCACTATACCACCTCAAAGATATTCATATTATAACACAGAATAAGAATATATTTAAGTATGAATAATAATATCAGTAAAAGACTAAAACAAATAAACATAGAAAATAATATTTGGTTAATTTATATAATTATAATAGGATTATCTTTTTATTCCAACAAACTAGAAAAAGATTACTTTATCAATAAAAATAATACAAGCAAAGAAACATATAGAGAAATAAATACTATTATTTTTATAGTATTAATACTAGTCTATTCCTATTTTGAAAAAGACGCAATAGAATCATTTTTTAATAATATAAATAAGACAAATAAACAAAAAGAATATGATACTCTAATACTAATTGCAAGTACTGCTATATTAATATCTGGATTTATATTCTTATATATCATCTTAGATGATAAAAATCTAGATACAGAAATTGCTTTTAACTAAAAAAGTATAGTAAATACTATACTAATCAGTTTTTAAAGTTAAATATCCACCCTCTCCAGTATGGGCATAACTTAAATCTCTATAATTTGGATTACTAGAACTAAAATTAGGTAAATCACAAGTTGATGGAAATACAAGAGTAGACTCATCAGTATTAGCCTCAGTATTCCAGTTTTCACCAACATATATATGTTTTAACTTAGTAGAATAATTAAATATTCTTTTAAAATTAGTTACACTTCTTGTATCAAAACTACTAATATCTAACTCATCTAAACTTGTATTATTAAACATATATGACATATTGGTAACATTAGAAGTATTCCAATTACTTAAATCTACATTTGCAAGAGAAGTACAATCAGCAAAAATAGAATCCATAGAAGTTACATTTGAAGTATCCCAATTCATTATAGGTGAAACATCAAATAATAAAGAACAATCTACAAGAAGAATAAAAAATCAATAAATTAATTTTTCATAAGAATTCCTATGGAATTCCTTTTTTTGAGATACAAT